>SDWL01000521.1 GCA_004195315.1 Lutibacter sp. | reverse complement strand
AGATGTGTATAAGAGCCAACTATTAGCTCCATTGTGAGTGTCAGGAACTAGCCCAAATTTTTGAGCTAATTCTTCAGGAACATATTGCGATTTTAAGGTTACAATATTCATATGTGGATCTCTAAAATATTCAATATTTAGCTCAGTTAATTGTTTGCTAAACCATTCGGTACGTAATAAAAGTGTGTTAATTTTTTCGAACCATCCATAATAACCGTAGCTAAATAAAATCATCCAAACGGCAATAGCATTTGCGCCAGAACGGCTACCAACCATAGTTAAATCCATTCCATCAACATATTGCGCTTCTTTGGTAAGTACATTTTCTATTAAGTTTTTTCGACACAAAAATACACCTGTTCCATAAGGAGCTTGTAACATTTTATGAGCATCAATAGTTATAGATGAAATATGTGGGTTTTGAAAATTGATTGTCGATTTTTTATTTGATATAGGATAAATAAATCCACCAAAAGCACCATCAATGTGAATTTTAAATTCAACATTGTGTTTCGTTAAAATACCAGCGTAAACATCTGGATTATCAACTGATCCAAACATGGTTGTTGCCATATTTGAAATTACCATGAAATATTTTTTTCCTTCTGAAATTAAATTTTCAACAATTGCATCAAGTTCTTCAGAAATTATTTCTCTTGTATTAAAATCAACAGGAATGCTAACAGCATCAACACTTAATATATTGGATCCTTTATGAACTGAATAATGTGTATCTTCAGATGATAGAATTACCATTTCATTTAAAGTTGCGTTAAAATCTTTTTTAAATTTATTTCTGTAAATCCAAAGTGCTTGAATATTTGCCTCAGTTCCGCCTGTAGCAATATAACCATCATATTTTTCTTCTTCAGCTTTAAAAATATCAACTGCTAACACTCTAATTATTTCTTTTTCTAATTCTTGAGAACCTTTAAAAGCTTCTTCAGATTTACCAGTTGTATGGCAGCCAATATTATTTGGGTTTGCAATAAACGATTTTAATAAAGGAGAATCATTTAAAAATGTACCTCTTGTGTTAAACACATTTTCGTCTAATTTAGATACAGGATATCCTAAAG
>SDWL01000520.1 GCA_004195315.1 Lutibacter sp. | reverse complement strand
AGATGTGTATAAGAGACAGTATAAACGCATAATCAACGAAAATAAATTTATTGTTCACTTTTCAAAGCCTACAATTTTAATATATCTCACTACATATAAGGTGTAAATCCAACAAAAAGAATGATATAAATAAAATAAGTTGCATATTTGCAACTGTTTATGCACAATACTATAAATTTAATGTATTTCACTATATACAAGGTGTAAATCCAATAAAAAGAATGATATAAATAAAATAAGTTGCATATTTGTAACTGTTTATGCACAAAACTATAAAAATAAATTATGCTAAAAGAAGAAAGACATCAACATATTTTAGATAAAATTAAATTAACCCGAAAAGTTTTATCTACAGATTTAAGTGTAGAATTAAACGTTTCAGAAGACACCATAAGAAGAGATCTCAACGAATTATCTTCTAAAGGATTGATAAAAAAAGTACATGGAGGAGCTCTTTCTTTAGATGCAAAAACTCTTTCATATGAAGAAAGAAGCTATTACAATTTGGAAGAAAAAAATAAAATTGCAAAAAAAGCTGTAAAACTAATCAAATCTGGTCAAGTTATAATAATGAGTGGGAGTACTACAAACCTGCAACTCGCAAAAATTATTCCTTCTGACATAAATGCTACTATATATACATATAGTCTTCCTATAGCTTTACAACTTACAGAACATCCTTCAATAGAAATCATATTTATAGGTGGTAAACTTCACAAACCCGCACAAGTAACTGTTGGGCTTGATGTTGTTTCATCTATCTCTGAGTTAAGAGCAGATTTATGCTTTATGGGATCCGGCGGAATTAATGTTTCTAATGGATTGACAGAACCAGACTGGGAAGTGTCACACATTAAAAAATGTATGATTTCTGTAAGTGATAGAGTTGTAGCACTTTGCACTCAAAACAAAATAAACGAAATAAAAAGGTATACTGTTGCTCCTATCCGTAAAATAGACACCATTGTAACTGATATAGAACCAAGCGATTCTATATTTGACGACTTCAAAGAAAAGGGTGTTAAAATTGTCTCTTATACACATCT
>SDWL01000519.1 GCA_004195315.1 Lutibacter sp. | reverse complement strand
CCAAACATAGTTTGAGCATTTAAACTAAATATTGCTGCAATAGCAACAAATACAGTCAAAATTAATTTTCTCATAATAATAATATTTTTGATTAATAGATATAAATATACTAAATAAAATATAAACAACTCAATATCAGACCTATAAATTTTTTCGTTTAAACTATTATTTCTAAAATTAATCCCTTTAATTAAATTTAAGAACCAAAATCATTTATTATTATATTTACAACTGAAATGGAATATCGCTTTAAAAGATTATCAATTCTACTTAAAAATAGAAAAAGTGTTAGCGAAAAATTCTATAGAAGGTTATTCGTATGACGTAAAAAAGCTCATATCATATATACATGATATAAACAAAGGTCGTCTAAAAATTGAATAAATTCATTTTGTCAAACTGAGCTTCCCGAAGTTAACTTTGATTATCAATTAGTTAAAATATTTCGACAGATTCAATATGGCTCAAAAATTTACTTTTTTAGACGACCTCACTTTAATTTATAATTCAAAATTTTCAGAAAAAATATCCAACAGAAACTTGGATATTCCCATTTTGATTTTTCCCAGATGTTTCAAAGTCATTGATATCAGAAAGTCCTAAATTATAACGTGCTCCTAAATTTAAGCCACCTTCCAGTTTATAACCTATTCCTACGTTAACTCCAAAGTCAATACTTTTAATATCATCCTTAATGTCATCTTCTCCTGATTCACTTGTACCCTCCCAATCGTCTTTAGCCGACAACAATAATCCTACTTGAGGACCAGCTTCTAAACTAAATCCTTCCGATACATAATATTTTGCCATTAACGGTACATTCAAATAATCTAATTTAAAAGTACCATCATATAAAAAACCTCCATCTTCAGAATCTTTGTACTTTGCTCCTTGAGCTGAATACATTAATTCAGGTTGAAACGAGAATTTATCTGATACCTCAATTTCAGCGACAATTCCTACATGGAAAATTGTTCTCACATCTAGATTTTCAGTATCATCTCCTATAATAGAAGCAAAATTTCCCCCTACTTTTGCTCCAAACATAGTTTGAGCATTTAAACTAAATATTGCTGCAATAGCAACAAATACAGTCAAAATTAATTTTCTCATAATAA
>SDWL01000118.1 GCA_004195315.1 Lutibacter sp. | reverse complement strand
TTGATCAAACAGAGGTTGGGCAGTTTACTTCACCTATACCTGTTGCTGATAGAGAGAAATTTTATAAATCAAAACTATATTAACAACCACCTTCTGCTGGGGCCTTCTTTTTCTTTTTAACGGTAATTATTTTCTTAGGAGCTTTTTTTACTGTAGCAACCGGTCTTTTTACATTTTTTTTAGAAACTTTTTTAGCTTTTTTTACAGACTCTGCAATAAAGTTTTTAATATCTGCATTAGATTTTTCAACATCAATAGATTTTGTAATTAATTGATTGTTTGAATAACTGTTTTCTACATTTAATATTTTAACATTATTGTAACCTAATTGATATAAAATTAAAAAAGTTGGACTAGCTTCGTTTGTATTTGAAGCATATAAAACTACCGTTTTTCCATTTTCCTTAAGTTCATCGAAAACTTTTTTAGAGTTATCTAATAAAATTTCAGAAGTGTGTATATTCACAGCATTTTCAAGATGTCCTTTTTCAAATTCAAAATGACTTCTAACATCAATTAATACGTAATCTGGGTTGTTAATTTCTTTAAGAGAAACAAAGTAATCTTTACTTACTATTTTTTCTAAAGTGTGCTCAGTATTTACTGCATATATATGTATTGGTCTTTTGTATGCTAAAAGTGCCATTATTACAATTAATATAAAAAGCGTTGTAGCAATTGATATTCGTTTGGTTTTTTCTAATTCTTTCATAAATAATATTTTATAAAGTTTTTAAAATTAACAACCACCTTCAGCTGGCGCCTTTTTTTTCTTTTTAACTTTAATCACTTTTTTAGGAGGTGCTGGCTGTTTTGTTTTTACTATTGCTTTGTCTTTTTTAGCAGGTTTAAATTGCTCAGGATATGCCACCCCGAAAAACATACTAGCTGCTTTTCTATTTGAATACAATACGAATTGTTCTTCAGGCATTGTTTCTGTTGGTTTTTTAGGGTTGATAATGGTATTAAACCATTTGTTTATACCTCCTTCTAAAACATGCAAATTCTTGAAACCTAATCGGCTACCTAGCATCCAAGCCTGTTCAGCATAAAAATTATCGTTTGATATAAAGATAATATCATATTGATTTTGGTCTAAATAGTTGATTGAAACTTCGTCTAAGAATTTTTCTAATGGAATATTTAGGGCATCTCCAATTGTGAAATTCGAATAACTTTCTTCATTTCTAACATCTATCAAGATAAAAGAAGGATCATTATTTATAATCTTATCAGCTAATATATCAGTAGAAATATATCTTTCTGTACTGATGAGATTGGCTAGTAAAAGTTCAGGCTTTATACCTTCATGTTTTTCATGTTTAGGTAACAAAACTAAACCACCTGCGAGTACAATAAATACAGTAGCTAGAATTTTATATCTGAACGTTGAAACTTTTGCTAATTTTCTGTTAACCATAGTTTTATTGTTTAATTATAAACTTGTTTTTTAGTTCTCTTACGAATCAAATCGGAAATTACAAAGATGAGAATAGCGATCAATGTAAAAATAAATACAAACCAGTATGGGTTTATATCAAACGTATCCATTAAAGTAACGTTGCCAAGAAAAGTTCCATCGTAAAGAGGTTGGAATAAGGTGAATAGTTCAGAAAAGATAAATATTCCAATTAATGCTCCACCAACATAAGCAAAAGCATCAATTTTACCGATTGCCAAAGCGCATAAACTGGTTCCAGGGCAAAAACCAGCTGAAACAAATCCTACACCCATTATTATACCACCAATTATTGCTCCCCATAAATAAGTAGGGTGTACATAAAGTTGTGCTAAATCCATATATCCTAGGTAATCCATGTAATACATACCTATTAGTGCCACAAGTGCAGCTGTAAAAAATACTTTTAACACTGCAAAATCATAGCCATAAAATACTCCTGCTAATTTTCTAGATGAAGAAAATCCCGAAGATTCTAAAATAAATCCGAAAACCAAACCGATTAATATAGCTATTAAACTATCCCATTCAGTTGGAATTATACCATTTGGAAGTAAAGGTCCCATATTTTTTTTTGTTTTTTTAAATTAAATCCAATTTTTTCTAAAGAAATAAGCGGCTAAATACCCTGCTCCAAAAATGGAAATCACAGTAATAAAACCACCAGTTGAAAGTACCGACATGCCACTTAATCCTGCGCCACTAGTACATCCTCGAGCAATTTGTGCTCCTAATCCAAATAATATTCCACCACCAATTGCAAAAATAAGTCGGCGTCTATTTGTGATTTTTGGAGAACGTTGTATTTTCCAAGCTATTCTACCGCTCAATCCTCCAGAGATTATAGCGCCTAGTATTACACCTATTGCTTCGAAAACCAGCCAAGAATCTAAAACTGACTTTTCTTCTGGTATAAATTTACTGTAATATGCGTTGTTTGCTGCATGGGTTGGGGCAACTGCATCAACCACAGCAACAACCCCGCTTTTTAAAGCGCCTGTAGCTCCTAATCCTCTACCTGTAATGTAAAAGGTAAGAATTATAAGAATTCCTAGAAGGAAGCCTCCAAAATAAGGATTCCAATATACTGTTCTATTATTTTTTTCTATATTCATAATTTATATTTTAATAAAGGAAACGGGTTAATTGCCCAGCTTCTACCATAACAAATCTAAATACCAAACCACCAATTAAAATTAAAATTGCCGGAATTGATACTGGAACTTTGAATCCCATTAGTTCTATAACTTCAATTATCAAAGGAACTATTAAGCCGAGGATTACAACAAATCCAAAAAACATTACCGTAAAATCTCCTGCTACCAGCAATTGCATTGCTTCAAGTTGTACTTGAGACCCAGCATAGTATCCCATAATCATATGAGCAATTAAGGCTAATTCAATAATAACTAAACCAACATCTATTTTACTAAATAAATGTTTTTCTGCAGAAGTTTTAGCCATTAAAATTATTGTGGCAGCACCAGTTGAAAGTCCTGAGACTAAAAATAAAGGGCCTAAAATTGCATTGTTCCAAAGTGGTCTAGCATTAAATGCTGAAAGTAGTATACCCGTATAAACACCTAATATAAGAGTTAAAGGAATTAAGGCATAAGCCATATACTTTCTGTTTTCTTTTAAATAAACCTCAAATGATTTTAAAAATTTGAACTTTGTTAATAATTGAAATTTATTTTCCAATTTTGGAAAAAGCACAGAGTAATAGCTAAATACCCAAAGAAATGATAGTGGAGTAACTGCTAAAAGAACCCAAGCACCCCATGACATTGGAGATTCAATTCTAAAATTAGTGTACAACTGCCAAAAATAGATTTTATGAGTTAAATCATATAACAAAGCCAATAAACCAAGTGTTAAAGCTATAGGAACTATAATAGTAGCATTTTTAACCACTGTTGGATATTCCTTTTCTTTACCCATTAAATAAAACAAGGCAGCAAAAAATAGAATACCAGCCGCAAGTCCACCTAAAAATAAATAAACGGATATTGGCCAGTGCCATATTTGTAAATAAGGGTCAATATTTGGTATATGTCTCCCACTTGTAAATAATTCTTCTTGCATAATTTTAATTTTAAATTAGGTAAAAAACATGTGGCTTAGTTCCTGCTTCAGGAGCTAAAGTTTTGTGTTTTCTAGTTTTTAATAATTGTGACACTTCGCTATTTGGGTTATCTAAATCACCAAAATACATGCATTTTGTAGGACAAACTGATACACAAGCAGGCAATTGTCCCTTCTCTAATCTATGGTTACAGAAAGTACATTTGTCTACCCAGCCATCAGGATGTTGATAACGAGCATCATAAGGACAAGATTGTATACAAGCACCACAACCAATGCATTCATCAGGGGTAACCATTATATTACCGCCATCTGCAACATAACTTGCTCCGGTAGGACAGCATCTCACACAAGGAGCATTATCACAATGGTTACATCTTTCCGATTTCAATTCTAAATTTACAGTTGGATAAGTACCATTTACGGTTTCAACAATCCAATCTCGACAATAACCTAAAGGAACGTCATTTTCAGTTTGACAAGCAACTACACAATCGCTACATCCAACACATTTTAAGGTGTCAATTACCATTGCATATCTCATATCTCAGTATTTGTATTTGGGTTTTCAGTTAAAATTTCAACAAAATTTCCTCTCATTCCAGTACCTCCCATAATTGGATCTACCATTACTGATGAAATTAATTGGGTATCATTTATGCCTTTTCCATAGGCTCTGGATAATTTTTTGTTATCGTGTCCAAAACCATGAACCATATATACAGAATCCCATCGTATCCTTTCGGTAACTCTTACTTTAATAGAGAACACAGAATTCACACCGTCTTGATTTCTCAACCAAACTCTTTGTCCTTGTTTAATGTCCATAATTCTGGCAACTTTTGGATTAACCCAAAGATCATTTTCCTTTTTTAATTCATGTAAATTAGGGTTGTTTGCAGTTCTGCTAAAAGTATGCATAGGTGCTCTACCATAATTCAGTCTATAAAAACCTTGAGGTGGTTCAGGGTGTTTGGTGTATACAGGCATTGGGTCAAAACCTAAATCTTTTAATTCTTGAGAATAAAATTCAATTTTACCGCTTTGGGTTCCAAATTCGTAATTTTCATTATCTCTTAAAAATAACGGTCTTGATTTCCGAGGGAAATTTTTAACCCCAATTTTTTCCATTTCTTCTAATGAAGTACCCATTTTTTTTAATTGCCATTCAATAACTTCTTTGAAATCGTTATATGGGAAATAATTTCCAACGCCAGTACGTTCTCCAATTTGTTTGGCAATCCACCAAGCTGGCTTAGAATCATATTTTGGTGCTACAGCTGGCATTCTCAATGCTATAGAAGGTTCTCTATTATTAGCTGATCTAATATGATCGTAACGTTCTAAATATGTACATTCAGGTAAAACAACATCGGCATAACCTGTAACATCCATTGGCATGGTATCAACAACAACCATAAATTCCAAATTATCCATGGCCTCTTCAAGTAACTTCTTATTAGGAATGGATTTTGGTAAATTAACTCCTGATACAAACCATGCTTTCACAGGATATTTATTTTCAGGATTTGGAATTGAAGCCTTGATAACTTCGAATGTAAGTCCCATTTGCGCTAAAGGATACTTTGCTCCAATTTCTTTCCATCCCCATTTTGGAGTAGGGAATTTTGGTAATGGGTAAGAAGGTACCTTTATACTTTCTTTAAAATAGAATCCACCTCTACGACCCCAAGATCCTAACAAGCCATTTAGCATAGCCATAGCTCTTTCTCGTTGAGCATCATCGCCATACCAACTTACATGACGTCCAGGGTGAATAATTACCGCTGGAGCAGCTTTACCCATTTCTCTGGCAGTTTTTCTAATATCCTCAGGTTTTATAGTTGTAATTCCATAAGCCCATTCAGGAGTGAATGTTTTTACATGGTCTTTTAACTTATCAAAACCTAATCCATATTTTTCAACATATTCTTTATCATATAAGCCTTCCTCAATCAATACATTCATCCATGCAAGCATCAAAGCAATATCAGTACCTGGTTTTATAGCTAACCAGTGTTTTGATTTACTTGCAGCAGTTGATAATCTAGGGTCAACAGTTATAATAGTAGCTCCTTTGTCTATAGCATCAGACATTTCCTGGACAGGTGAATTGTGCATGTTTTCTCCAAAATGAGATCCGATAAGTACTAAACAATTAGTATCTCTAATATCGGTAGGTTCAGGAGAACCTATCCATGATCCAAAAGTAGTGGCAAATCCTGTTTCTCTTCCTCCTCGGCATTGTGCATAAGCAGGCTCAGCAAAAGTATCAGAGCCCCAGGCTTTAAATAATTGCTCAAGGTGTTTTCCTGGTGAACCATGCTTAAGTAAAGCGATAGATTCAGGGCCATTGTTTTCCTTTATATTGTTAACTTTTGAAGCAATTAAATCAAGTGCTTCTTCCCAAGTGGCTTCTCGAAAAGTTTGTTCTCCATTTATTGTAGTTCTGATTAGAGGAGTTTTAAGCCTGTCTTCATCATTATACATTCCAACACCACCTGTACCTCTAGGGCATAAGCGGCCATAACAATGTGGATCATCATCGTTACCAATAATTTTTTTAATTTCGCCTTTTTCGTTTGTATGTGTCCAAGCAGCACACTTCCAAAAGCACACTTCGCAATAAGTAGCAGTTCTTTTAAAGTTTTTAGTTAGATCTTGTTTAACTAAATTATCTAAATATGAATTGGCACCAAACATATTTATTGCACTTGTTGTTGCCGCAACACCTCCTAATCCTAAAGCAGAAATTTTAATAAATTTTCTTCTTGAAGTAGTCATAAGTTATTCATTTTTTTTCAGGTGTAAAGTTACTTATATGGCTATGTGTAGAGTATGATAAATGTCAGCAAACAAAGCGAAAACAAGTAACATTAGTTACAATAATGGATTGAATTTCAATATTTTATATGTAACTAAAGTAGCATAACGCTTCATGTTTTTTATACTAAAACTGTCTCTTATACACATCT
>SDWL01000117.1 GCA_004195315.1 Lutibacter sp. | reverse complement strand
CACTGATATAATTAGTATTCCTAAAATAGTAAACAGAGAATACGCAATTGGAATTTTATACAAATCAACAATTAACATTTTTACTCCAACAAAAACAAGAATTGCAGATAATCCGTAATTAAGATAATGAAAATATTGAGTAATTCCTGCTAAAGCAAAATACAAAGCTCTTAATCCTAAAATAGCAAACACATTTGAAGTAAAAATAATAAAAGTATCATTTGTTATGGCCAGTATTGCTGGAATTGAATCAACAGCAAAAATTAAATCTGTAAACTCAACAAGCAATAAAACTATAAAGAGAGGAGTTGCAAAAGTTTTTCCATTAATTTTTACAAAAAACTTATCACCTTTATCATCGGTAGTTACAGGTATAAATTTTTTAAATAAACGCACTAATGGATTTTTTTCAGGTTCTATTTTTTCATCTTTATGAAAAAGCATTTTTATCCCTGTAAATACTAAAAACCCACCAAATACATATATAATCCAATGGAATTTAGTAATTAATGCTACACCCGCAAATATAAAAAATGCTCTCATTACAAGTGCTCCCAAAATACCCCAAAA
The DNA here is from genome assembly GCA_004195315.1 of Lutibacter sp. GTDB lineage: Bacteria > Bacteroidota > Bacteroidia > Flavobacteriales > Flavobacteriaceae > Lutibacter. Next base: position 5,942 of record SDWL01000117.1, on the reverse strand, counting down.
TAAAATTTTATGTTGGAATTTAGGATTAACATTAAAATACGAAAAAATCATAATGAAAACAAACAAATTATCTACACTCAATGATTTTTCAATAACATAACCTGTCAAAAATTCAACGGCCTTTTCTTCACCCATATAAATATAAATACCGTAATTAAACAGCATTGCAATTGAAATCCAAATGGCACTCCATATAAGTGCTTCTTTAATTTTAACTACATGAGATTCTCTATGAAAAACACCTAAATCTAATGCTAGCATAATAAATACAAATGCTAAAAAACCAACCCAAACATAAATATCTACAACCATCATTCAAATTTTATATTACTTAAATTACTATTTCTTTTTTATTCTAAATTAAAGTGCCTAAAATTAGTTGTTAGGTAATTTTTAATTCGCAGCAAAAATATCATTTTAAACAAGAACAAAAAAATAATTTCTATTAAACCATTACCAATTTTAAAGTTGTTTTTACACCTATTAAACTTAATTAATCTCACGACTTTATTTGGTATATTAAGCAACTGTAAAACAGAGTGATAGCTTAAGAACTGAAACAATAATGATTATACTTTTACTTCATTTAATTATATTATATACATTAGCGAATTAAAACATTATTAATGAAAAAAATTATCTTTACAATTGTTGCTATAGTTACTATTAGTTTTACTTCTATTAATTCACAAAATTTACAATCTCCATCTGAATTTTTAGGTTATGAACTTGGTTCACGTTTTACTAGGTATCATAAAGTTGTTGATTATTTTCAATATGTGAGCAATCATGCAAAAAATGTAAAATTGGATTCGTATGGCGAAACAAATGAATTTAGACCATTATATGTTTCTTATATTTCTTCTGAAGAAAATATTAGAAATTTAGAAACTATTAGAACAGATAATTTAAAAAGAACTGGAATAGTTGATGGGAATTCTAACTCAGAGATTGCAATTGTTTGGATGAGTTATAATGTACACGGAAATGAAGCTTCTGGCACTGAAGCAGCTATGCAAACTCTGTTTGATTTAGTTACAACAAAACAGGAGTGGCTTAAAAATACTATAATAATTATAGATCCTTGTTTAAATCCTGATGGACGTGAAAGATATATAAATTGGTATAATGCTACAAAAAGCACACCTTTTAATCCAAATCCTGAAGTTACTGAAAATAATCAACCTTGGCCTGGCGGTAGACCAAATCATTATCTATTTGACCTAAATAGAGACTGGGCTTGGGCTTCTCAAATTGAAACACAACAACGCTTAAAAATTTATAACAAATGGATGCCACAAGTACACGTAGATTTTCATGAACAAGGCTATAATAGTCCTTATTATTTTGCTCCAGCTGCAGAACCTTTTCATGAAGTTATTACAGACTGGCAAAGAGATTTTCAAACTCAAATTGGAAAAAATCATGCGAAATATTTTGACGAAAATGGTTGGCGTTATTTCACAAAAGAACGGTTTGATTTATTATACCCAAGTTATGGTGATACGTATCCTACTTATATGGGTGCTATTGGTATGACTTATGAACAAGCCGGTCATGCTGGATTAGGAATTACTTTAGAAAATGGAAAAGTATTAACCTTAAAAGATAGATTAACGCATCATACTACTACGGGTTTATCTACAGTTGAAATTTCGTCAAAAAATGCTACAAAACTAGTAACTGAATTCACCAAATACTTTAATAATACCAAATCAGAATATAAAAATTACATTTTAAGAGGAGACCATGAAAAAATAGAAAAAGTAGTTGAACATTTAAAAATGCATGAAATTAAAAGTTACAAAGCAAACTCAACCTCTATTAAAGGATATGATTACTTTTCAAATTCTACTAAAACAATTAATATTACTGAAAATGACTTAGTAATTCCAACCAATCAACCAAAAGGTAAAATGGTAAAAGTTTTATTTGAACAAAGCGCAGAGCTTTCTTCACCTTTAACTTACGATATTACTGCCTGGAGTATTCCATATGCATACGGTTTACAAGGATTTGTAACACAATCAGAAATTTCAACAACTCTGAATGAAAATTCTGAAATTAAAACAATTAAGACTATTGATAAAAATTCCTATGCATATATATGTAAATGGAATGAAGTTTCTGATGCTGAATTTTTAGGTGATTTATTAGAAGAAGGTTTTAATGTAAGATACAGTCAAAAAGAATTTTCAGTAGAAGGAAATAACTATAAAAGAGGTTCATTAGTTATTTTAAGAGGAGAAAATAAACACATCAGCTCTTTTGATGAAATAATTATTGAAATTGGAAATAGAATTGGAAAAAAAGTAGTTCAAACAAGTACAGGTTTAGTTGATAGCGGAACAGATTTTGGTTCCTCAAATTACAAATTAATAAAATCCAAAAAAGTTGCAGTTTTAGCTGGTGAAGGAACTTCATCATTAAATTTTGGTGAAATTTGGCATTTCTTTGAAAAGCAATTAAATTATCCACTTCATGTTCTAAATACCAAAAATTTTAAAAGAGTTGATTTCGGTAATTATGATATTTTAATATTACCAAATGGTTTTAAAGCTTCTGATAATGAATTAAAAACGCTCTCTTCTTTCACTAATGATGGGGGTACAATAATTGCAATTGGAAGCTCATTAGATAGTTTCTCAGATAAAGAAGGTTTTTCTTTAAAAACAAAAAAGAATGCTGACGAAGAAAATTCTGAAAATTTAATCCCTTATGACCAAAGAAAAAACGAAGATGTAAAAAATAATATTACTGGTAGTATTTTTAAAAGCATTATTGATGCTTCACACTCACTAGCATTTGGGTATAGCAATGAATATTATAGCTTAAAAACAAGTGCTAATTCATACGAATTATTAGATTCAGGTTTTAACGTAGGGTATTTCCCTACAAATACAACAAATATTTCTGGGTTTGCAGGTGAAAAAGCTTTAGCTAAAGTTCCTAATTCATTACTTTTTGGTATTGAACGAAATGGAAAAGGAAAACTAATTTATATGGTAGACAATCCTTTGTTTAGATCGTTTTGGGAAAATGGTAAGTTATTTTTCGCAAATGCAGTATTCTTAAATTAAAATATCATTTTAAATATAAAAAAAGCGAGCTATAGCCCGCTTTTTTTTGCAATATATTTTTTATACAGGTTCTCCATATAAATCAAATTCAGTAGCTGATGTGATTTTTATTTCTGCAAATTTACCAACTTGAACATAATGCTTAGTCGCATCAATTAATACCTCATTATCAACATCCGGCGAATCAAATTCTGTTCTTCCTACAAACTGATTTCCATCTTTTCTATCTATTAAAACTTTAAATATCTTATCAACTTTTTCTTGATTTAGTTCAAAAGAAATCTGACCCTGAATTTCCATAATTTCATTTACGCGCTGTTGTTTAATTTCTTCAGGAACATCATCTTCTAAATCAGCTGCCGAAGTATTTTCTTCATGTGAATAGGCAAAAGCCCCTAAACGCTCAAAACGCATTTCTTGTACCCAATCTTTTAACTCTTGAAAATTTTCTTCAGTTTCGCCTGGATAACCAACAATAAGTGTCGTTCTAATTGCCATATTTGGAACCGATTTTCTAAACTCAGCAATTAAGTTAGTAGTTTTCTCATGAGAAGTTCCTCTTTTCATCGATTTTAAAATCTCATCATTTATATGTTGTAAAGGAATATCCAAATAATTACAAACTTTAGGTTCGTTATGAATTACTTCTAAAACATCTAATGGAAAACCTGTTGGGAACGCATAATGTAAACGTATCCATTCAATTCCATCAATTTTAGCAAGTTCCTTTAATAAATCAGCTAAGGCTCTTCTTTTATAAATATCTAAACCGTAATACGTTAAATCTTGAGCTATTAAAATTAATTCTTTAATTCCTTTCTTTGCTAATTTAGTTGATTCAATCACTAAATTTTCAATTGGAGTTGATACATGTTCACCACGCATTAACGGAATTGCACAAAACGAACAAGGTCTATCACAACCTTCAGCAATTTTTAAATAGGCATAATGCGTTGGGGTTGTTGTTAAACGCTCACCTATTAATTCATGTTTATAATCTGCATCTAAAACCTTCAATAAATTTGGTAAATCATGAGTCCCAAAATATTCATCAACATTAGGAATTTCTTTTTGCAAATCTGGCTTATACCGTTCACTTAAACAACCTGAAACATACACTCTATCTACCTCACCTAATTCCTTTTTGTTTACATAATGTAAAATAGTATTTATAGATTCTTCCTTTGCATCACCAATAAAACCACACGTATTTATAACAACAATATTACCATCATCATTTTCATCTTCATGAACTACATTTTTGTTATTTGCTTTTAGTTGCCCCATCAGTACTTCACTATCGTACACGTTTTTAGAACATCCTAAAGTAACTACGTTAATTTTATTTTCTTTTTTTGATTTGGTTCTCATCTTATCTATTTAAGGAGCGCAAAAATACTACTTTTTAGTTGTAAACCAATATTTTACCATAACTACTTTATTAATAGTCTTTTGGTTGCTTACGAACCTTTGTTATTTGTTCAAAAGCATAACCCATTTGTAATAATTTTTGTTCTTCAAAAGGTTTAGCTATGAATGTTAAACTTATTGGTTCACCAGAATTTTGATAACCCATTGGCACAGTTAAACAAGGATATTTTGCAACCGCAGCAAAACCTGCATGATAATTATTTATTGATAAAACAGCATCTAAATTTAGTGAATCCATTGGTTTTTGAAAAAATATTACACCATTTTCATGTAAATTCTGCTTTATTATTTTAAATGAAGTAATTGAAGTAGTATCACTTACAATTCCATCAAATAATTGTTGTCCATAAGGTGCTCTTTTTAAAGAATCTTGAAGATTTAAATTTAAAACATCTTGAACAGATGCTATTGAAATACTTTTATCTGCATAGTTTTTAAGGTAATGAGGTAAATCGTTTTTCATATCTACGCTAAGCAAAGTTCTAAAACCATCTAATCTTATTTTTGGAGGATCAAATTCAATAATTTCTGCCCCTGCTTCTTTTATCTTATTGACTGCAATTGAATAAATTGAATCTGATAATAATTGTTTAATTACACCAAATCTTTTGCTTTTAAGGGTTGATTTTGTTAAATTATTTAAATAATCAATATTTTTATTATTACCCTTTGTTGCTATATCTTCAGCATCTTCACCTGTCATAGCTGCTAAAAAAATAGCATTGTCAATTACGCTTTTAGTCATTGCCCCTGGCGTATCTAGTGTACTTGAAATAGGTACAATTCCTGTTCTACTTAATAAGCCAATTGTTGGTTTTAAACCAACTACTGAATTTTTACTTGAAGGGGATAATATTGATCCAGAAGTTTCAGTTCCTACAGCGGCCACAGCATAATTTGCCGCAACACTAACTCCACTACCGGCACTTGATCCGCCAGTTTCAAAAACTTTTCTTCCGTAAGGATTTAATGTTTGTCCACCAACAGCACTATAACCTACAGGACAACCGCTACAAAAATAATATGCCCATTCACTTAAATTAGCTTTTCCTAAAATAAGAGCTCCATTTTCTTTCAATTTTTGAACAATAAAAGCATCATCAGTATTGTAATTTTCTTTTAAAGCAAAAGCACCTGCAGTTGTTGGCATACCTTTGGTATTGATATTATCTTTTAAAAGAATTGGCAAACCAAATAATGAAAAAGAGGTATCATAAGGTCTACTTTTATCTTTTTCTCGTGCTTCATTAATTATAGTTGGGTTTAATGAGATTATTGTGTGTAAAGCCAATTCATTATTACTTTCATACTTTCTAATTCTATACAAATAAAATAATACAATTTTTTCATATGATAAAATCCCATTTTCAACAGATTCTTGTATTGAAGGGATATCTTGTTCAATTATATATCTGTCTCTTATACACATCT
>SDWL01000116.1 GCA_004195315.1 Lutibacter sp. | reverse complement strand
AGATGTGTATAAGAGACAGGAGAAAAATAGCGAAGAAATAAGAACCGTTGCTTTTGTTGATGAATCACATCAATTAGCATCAGTTTTTACCGATTCAGCGTCGTTAAAATATGTGAATTTAACAGCTTTAGGATTAGAAGAAGCAAGAGCTAAAACCAAAGAATTTTATTATGGTTTACTATATATTCCTCAAAATGATAGTTTAATAAACCTTTCAAAAGGAATTGCCTTTTTTTCAGAAGATACGCCAAGTTTAAATTTATTAAAAGATATTGAAAATAAACTTGAAAGCAAGATTAGAGATTTAAAGATTGAACAACTTAATTTTGATATTGATAAAATAAAAGCAACAGAAACTAATGTTGATATTGCTGCTGAAAATTTTTCGGGAGAAAAATCTTCAAAAATTGGTAGCCTTTTAAGAATGGCTGCTGGGGGAGGTTTTGGTTATCTAATTTTTATGTTCATTATAATTTATGGTACTTCAGTTATGCGCAGTGTTATTGAAGAAAAAACAAGTAGAATTATAGAAGTAATTATTTCATCAGTAAAACCTTTTCAATTAATGTTAGGTAAAATATTGGGAAATGCATTAGCGGGTATTTTACAATTTATTATTTGGATGATTTCATTAGGTTTTTTATTGTTTATAATAACATCAGTTTTTGGAATAGAAGCAGCCAGTTCTAATACAAATATTGGGCAAATGAATCCAGAAATGTTACAACAAGTACAAGAAACTTCAACCAATGATTTACAATTGGTACTTGAAGAAATAAAGAATTTACCAATTCTTACCATGTTTTTCTCGTTTATCATTTACTTTTTAGGAGGCTATTTAATTTACAGTTCAATATACGCTGCAATTGGTGCAGCAGTTGATAGTGAAACAGATACACAACAATTTATGATGCCTGTTTTAATGCCATTAATTATTGCGATTTATGTTGGCTTTTCTGTAATTGAAAACCCTCATGGACCAATTGCATTAGGATTTTCATTATTTCCATTAACATCGCCAATTGTTATGTTAATGCGTATCCCGTTTGGAGTTCCTTGGTGGCAAATAGCAATTTCTATGTTTTTGTTAATTATTACCTTTATTGGAATTGTTTGGTTCGCAGCAAAAATTTATAGAGTAGGAATTTTAATGTATGGTAAAAAACCAAGCTATAAAGAATTGTACAAATGGCTGAAATATTAAGAAATGGAAACGCTTAATGAATTATTAAATTACACATTTAAATTAAGTGAAAATATACATATTTCTATAAAAACAATATTAGTTATAATAGTTGCTTTTATTTTTACAAGTATTTTACTTAAAGTAGCTCGAAGATTAATTAATAAGAAATTAGAAGAAGATGATAGAGGTAAATTTAAAAGCATATTCTCTTTTTTAAAATACTTTATATACTTATTTGTAATTATTATTGCACTAGAGTCTTCGGGGATTCAAGTTAGTGTGTTGCTAGCAGGTTCAGCTGCATTATTGGTTGGTTTAGGTTTGGGACTTCAAACTTTATTTCAAGATATTATTTCAGGTATTTTTATAATACTAGATAAAACATTACACGTAAATGACATTATTGAAATTGATGGAGTTTTTGGTAAAGTTTTTGAAATACGACTTAGAACGACTAGAGTTGTTACTGTTTTTAATAAAGTAATTATTATACCTAATCATAAGTTTTTAACTAATAATTTAATTAATTGGACACAAAATGACAATTTAACAACTGAAGTGATTGATGTTGGAGTTGCGTATGGTTCAGATGTTGAAAAAGTTAAAAAAATACTTATTGAAGCTGCTTTGGAGCATCCTAAAGTTTTAAAAAATAAAATGCCTGATGTTTTATTTATGGATTTTGCTGATAGCGCATTGATGTTTAGATTAAGATTTTCTATGAACGACAGTTTTTATCAATTAAAATTAAAAAGTGATCTGCGATTTATCATATATGAAAAATTTAAATTAAATAATATTATAATTCCATTTCCACAAAGAGACGTACATTTAATACAACAAAAAGAATAAGATGTCAAAAATATTAATAATTGAAGATGAAGCAGCCATTCGCAGAGTATTAAAAAAAATTATTTCTGAAGAAAATGACACCTATCAAGTTGAAGAGGCTGAAGATGGGTTGGTAGGTATTGATATGATTTCAAAATCAGATTTTGATTTGGTATTATGTGATATTAAAATGCCAAAAATGGACGGTGTTGAAGTGTTGGAAAAAATTAAAAATTTAAAACCCGAAATTCCTGTTGTTATGATTTCCGGACACGGAGATCTAGATACAGCAGTAAATACAATGCGTTTAGGTGCGTTTGATTATATTTCTAAACCGCCAGATTTAAACCGTTTATTAAATACAGTTAGAAATGCACTCGATAAAAAAGAGTTGGTTGTTGAAAACAAACTTTTGAAGAAAAAAGTAAGTAAAAAATATGAGATGATTGGTGAAAGTGAAGCTATTTCTCATATTAAAGCAATAATTGAAAAAGTTGCACCAACAGATGCTCGTGTATTTATTACAGGCCCTAATGGAACAGGAAAAGAATTGGTTGCACATTGGATTCACGAAAAAAGTGAAAGAATAAAAGGACCAATGGTTGAAGTGAATTGCGCAGCAATTCCTTCGGAATTAATTGAAAGTGAGTTATTTGGACACGTAAAAGGCTCGTTTACGGGAGCAAATAAAGATAGAGCGGGTAAATTTGAAGCCGCAAACGGAGGAACTATTTTTTTAGATGAAATAGGAGATATGAGTCTTTCTGCACAAGCTAAAGTTTTAAGAGCATTACAAGAAAACACCATTTCACGTGTTGGTAGTGATAAAGATATTAAAGTTAATGTTAGGGTTGTAGCAGCCACTAATAAAGATTTAAAAAAGGAAATCTCCGAAGGAAATTTCAGGGAAGATTTATACCACAGACTTGCAGTAATTTTAATTAAAGTACCTGCATTAAATGAAAGAAGAGAGGATATTCCACTTTTGATTGAGTTTTTTGCCGAACAAATTGCAAGCGAACAAGGTACAGCTGTGAAGAGTTTTTCAGATCAAGCTATTAAATTATTGCAAAATTACGAATGGACCGGAAATATACGAGAACTAAGAAATGTTGTTGAACGACTTATAATTTTAGGTGAAAAAGAAGTTTCGGAAAATGATGTGAAATTGTTTGCAAGTAAGTAAACCAAAAAAAATTCTGCTATTGCAGGATTTTTTTTGATTTTTAAATATCTTCCCTTAATACAATTTTTGGTACTTACTTGGATTTACTTCATGCATAATGGCATAAATAGTTTCAAAAATATCTTCTGCACTTGGTTTAGAAAAATAATCACCATCAGTACCATAAGCAGCTTTGTGTTCTTTTGCGGTTAAAGTAACAGGTTTACTGTCTAAATAATCATACCCATTTTGTTTTTCTAAAATCTCATTTAGCAAATAAGCTGAAGCACCTCCAGGAACATCTTCATCTATAATAATAAGCCTGTTTGTTTTTTGTATGCTTTTTACTACATCATGATTGTTATCAAAAGGGAGTAAACTTTGAGCATCAATAATTTCAATATCTATATCAACTTGTGCTAAATCGTTTATAACATCTTGTACAATTTTTAATGTTGAACCATAAGAAACAACAGTAATATCTGTGCCTTCTTTAATAGTTTCAACTACACCAATTGGTGTTTTAAATTCACCAAAATTATTAGGTAATTTTTCTTTAAGTCTGTAACCATTTAAGTTTTCAACAATTAAGGCAGGCTCATCACATTCTAATAATGTATTGTAAAATCCAGCAGCTTTTGTCATATTTCTAGGAACTAAAATATTCATTCCTCTTAATAAATGCACTATGGCTCCCATTGGCGAACCTGAATGCCAAATTCCTTCTAATCTGTGACCACGTGTACGAATAATTAATGGTGCTTTTTGTTTCCCTGCAGTTCTATAATGAAGTGTGGCTACATCGTCACTTAAAATTTGTAAACCGTACAATAAATAATCTAAATATTGAATTTCAGCAATTGGACGTAAACCTCTTAAAGCCATTCCAATACCTTGCCCAATAATGGTTGCTTCTCTAATTCCAGTATCTGTAATTCGAAGTTCTCCATATTTTTCTTGAAGTCCAACCAACCCTTGATTTACATCGCCTATATTACCTGCGTCTTCACCAAAAATAAATACGTTATTATATTTAGAAAATAATCTGTCAAAATTGTCTTTTATAATAATTCTAGCATCAACTAACTCGGTATTTTCGTTGTAAGTTGGAAGCACTTCTTTAGAAAGGCTTACTTTTTTATCAGTTTGGCTATATAAATGTGAGCTGTAACTAGGTTGTTTAGATTTTGAATAATTAGTAATCCAATTTTGTAATTGAGTTTTTTCAATTAAATTTTCATTTCTAACATAAACAATAACTTTTCTAGCCGTAGTTAGAATATCTTTTCTTGAAGGTTCAAGATTTGAAATCAAATCATTTTGAAGTTTCAAAATAAAAGATTTATTTTCACTTTTTTCTGAAAGGCTTTTAAGGATACTAATTAATGTGTTTTTTTCTTCTTTTATGGGGTTTAAAAAAGCATTCCAAGCATCTCTTCTAGCTTGGTTTACTTCTTTTTTAGCGTGCTTTTCAATTTTAATTAACTCTTCTTCAGAATCTATAAACCTTAATGTATTGTTATTTTCATCTTGTAAATTAAATTCTATAATCCAATCGCGCATTCTAAGAATACAATCGTTTTGTTTCTCCCAAATTAAACGTTCTTTAGATTTGTATCTCTCATGAGATCCGGAAGTTGAATGACCTTGAGGTTGCGTTAAATCTTTAACGTGAATTAAAATGGGAACATGTTCTTCACGTGCTATTTTAGACGCTCTATTATATACATCAATTAATTGAGGATAATCCCAGCCTTCAACAACAAATATTTCATAACCATTAACTTCATTATCTCTTTGGAAACCTTTTAAAATTTCAGAAATATTTTCTTTTGTGGTTTGATATTTTGCAGGAACAGAAATACCAAAAGCATCATCCCAAACACTAATAATCATTGGAACTTGTAATACACCTGCAGCGTTTATTGTTTCAAAAAAGATACCTTCTGAGGTACTTGCGTTTCCAATGGTTCCCCAAGAAATTTCATTTCCATTGTTAGAAAATTTACTATTTTTTATTTCCGATAGATTTCTAAAAAGTTTTGAAGCATATGCCAATCCTAACATACGTGGCATTTGACCTGCGGTTGGAGAAATATCACTACTTGAATTGTATTGTTCTGTTAAGTTTTTAAAATGTCCATTTTCATCTAAACTATGTGTAGCAAAATGTCCGCCCATTTGACGTCCACCAGACATTGGATCTGCATTAATATCAGAGTGAGCATATAAACCTGCAAAAAATTGTTGAGGTGTAAGTTCTCCAATAGCCATCATAAAAGTTTGATCACGATAATAACCAGATCTAAAGTCTCCTTTTTTAAAAGCCTTTGCCATTGCTAATTGCGGTACTTCTTTACCATCACCAAAAATACCAAATTTCGCTTTTCCTGTTAAAACTTCTCTACGGCCTAATAAACTACATTCTCTACTTAATAAAGCTGTTTTATAATCTTGCAGTACTTCTTTTTTAAATTGATTAAATGAAAGCGGTTCTATCTTTGTGGATGAAGGTTTTAAACTCATATTTTTTGAAATGCTTTGTTTCTCATAGTTGTATAATAGTGGTTCGAACCCTTTTAAATCTAAATCTAATGTAACATTGATCTCATAATCTCTAAAGTTCGCAACTACCAATAACTCAGTATCTTCTAGTTTATTTAAGAATACATATGAGTCATTACTATCTTTTTCTAAGAATGTCATCTTTCCATCACTGATATTAAGTTCTTTTCTTAGTTTGAAAAGCATTTTGTATGTGTTGTAAATTGAATCCTTATTATTCATCTGTTGTTCTAGATTTATGTCTTTGTAATTTTCATTTGAATTCATCCATGGTGTTACAGTACTGAATCCACCATGTTTCTTGTCATTCCATTGATACGGATTACGTGCATTATCTCTTGAACGATCACGTAATGCTTGCATTGAGATTTCATGTGACGCTCCAAACTGTTTGAAGTTGTTGTATTCAGTGAATACTTCGACATCTCTAAAATCTTCTAAGTTCTTATAATCAACATTTGTCATCCCGATTTCTTCACCTTGATAACAGATTGGTGTCCCTGGCATTAAGTATAATGTATAAGCTAACATTTTACCTGACTGTGTATGATACTCTTTATCATTCCCATAATGTGAAATCACACGAGGATGATCATGATTGTGCCAATATACTAAGTTCCATCCTACACCTTGAAGCATTTGGTGCCAGCGATCAAAACTATTCTTAATATCAGTTACTCTTAAATCACCTTTGGCCCATTTACCTGGAGTTAAATGATTATCAGTAGTATCTGCCCAACAATGTCCGAAGTGAATCAACATATCAAATTCATTGTTTTCGAATCCACAA
>SDWL01000518.1 GCA_004195315.1 Lutibacter sp. | reverse complement strand
AGATGTGTATAAGAGACAGTTTTTAAATTGATGCTTTAGCACATCAACTAAAAGATTTCTTGAATGTGTTTGAAATGACGATTTTTTCAGCTCAATCTGATTTTTGAAACCTTCAAAATCCGGGAAGTTTCCATAAAAATCTGATAACTCCTCTTTTTTATCTAAATAATCACAAATTATTTTTGAAAAATAACCGGTTTTTTGAAAAGGAATATGGTGTACTTTCATCCGTTTTAAGCTCTTCGTTGAAATAAAGTATATACATATTCTCTTAAACCACCTGAAGGTTGAGTATATGTGTAATTAAACGATTTTAATAACTTAAAACCAGTCCCTAAACGTTCTTGCAGCATATCCTCATTATAATTAAAAACATCTAAACCGCTACACTTTTTTGCTCCTTCTAAATTAAATTCAGCTAAAATTACAAAACCATCTGGTTTCATAACTTTTCTAATTAAATCAAAATATGCTTTTTGTTGAGTTTCAATAGTAAAAAAATGTAATACTGCTCTATCATGCCATAAATCAACATTTTTTAAATTTAATAATTCTGAAGGATTTGTTAAATCATCAGCAATAAATTGAACTTGTGAATGTTTATATTCCGTTAAAGTATTTTTTAATGCAGTTAAAGCAGCAGAAGAAATATCATTTACAACAATATTTGAGTAGCCTTTATTTAATAAAATCTCAATTAAAGTTGGTGCACCTACACCTGCATTAAAAATTAATGCATCTTTTGGTAAATTACATGCTGAAATTAATTCCATTGAAGGTATAGGGTCTTCTTCGTACCAACCTAAACTATCAATAGGTGTTTTCTGATAAGCATTATTCCAATGTTTTTCAAAATCGTAACCAGACATTAAGTTCTCTTCCATTTCTATTTAAATTTACTTTTGATAAAAGTAAACAATTTAGGTTGTTTACTGCAATTGTACAAAACATCTAACAAATTTTTAACTAATTAACTCATTTGATAACATGTAAAAACGTGTACATCTCCAATGATAGTTTAACATAACGGTTTGTTAAATATTGAACCTGTCTCTTATACACATCT
>SDWL01000517.1 GCA_004195315.1 Lutibacter sp. | reverse complement strand
ATAATAATATTGTTGCTTTTTTCATAATAATAGGGTTGGGTTTATTCATTCTTGTTGCTAATTTAAAAAAAGATATTGAGATAAACAAATAAATTTTACTATTTATTACATTTTTCAAGCCGTTTATCCTATTAATTGCGCTTTTTGTTGCTTTGGTCTATAATGGTTAATATGTAGATTTTGAAATTTCAATAAAGAAAATATAGTATTAAAAATTACTATATTTGTTGAAATATTAAAGAAATATATTTTATGAAATTAGATATATTAGCAATTGGCGCTCACCCAGATGATGTAGAATTAGGTTGTGGAGCAACCATTGCCAAAGAAATTTCTTTAGGAAAAAAAGTCGGAATTTTAGATTTAACTAGAGGAGAATTAGGCACAAGAGGTTCTGCTGAAATAAGAAAAGTTGAAGCTAATAACGCTGCTAGAATTTTAGGAGTTGCGATAAGAGAAAATTTATCTTTTGCAGATGGATTTTTTGTAAACGATAGAAAGCATCAAATTGAGGTTGTTAAAATTATTAGAAAATATAAGCCTACTATTGTTTTATGCAATGCAGTTGATGATAGACATATTGATCACCCAAAAGGAAGTAAGTTGGTTTCAGATGCTTGTTTTTTATCAGGATTGGTTAAAATTGTAACTGAATTAAATGGTGAAAAGCAAGAAACTTGGAGACCAAAACAAGTATATCATTATATACAATGGAAAAATTTAGAACCAGATTTTGTTGTAGATGTTACCGATTTTGTTGAAATTAAGATGAATGCGGTTAAGGCTTATAGTTCTCAATTCTATGATCCTAATAGTAAAGAGCCAACTTCACCAATTTCAAGTAAGAATTTTTTAGATAGTATTAAGTATAGAGCTCAAGATTTAGGTAGATTAATAGGAGTTGAGTATGCAGAGGGCTTTACCACAGAACGTTATGTAGCTATAAAATCTTTAGATAATTTATTTTAAAAAATGTTTGTAATAAAACAGAAATGTTTTACATTTGCATCCGCAATATGGTGGTTGTAGCTCAGTTGGTTAGAGCATCGGTTTGTGGTACCGAGGGTCGCCGGTTCGAACCCTGTCTCTTATACACATCT
>SDWL01000115.1 GCA_004195315.1 Lutibacter sp. | reverse complement strand
ATCCATTTTTATATTGTGAATATTAGTTCAGCTGATTAAAAAATTCTAAAGAATACCTTTCCTTAATAGAAAGGTATTCTTAAAATAATTAATTGATGATTTCTTTTGTACTACCACATTTAAGCATCATTTCTCCAAAATATGGATTTCTAATTTGCTCTTCAGTGCTTAACCAAAAGGCGCCATTATCGTTATTAGCCATTGGGCAAAATTGTTTATATATTTTCTTATTTACTCCAAAAGCTTCAACTGATTTTGTAATATTATTTGATAATGGAATAAAGTGCTCTCTTTGAATTTTAATATCATCCAATTTTGAAATGTTGCTTGATGCAGTTTTCAATTCTTTTAGAATTGGCATCCATACATTATGAGATTTGCTATCTTTTAGAAGCTTCATATCCACCTTCTCTAAATTTTCTTGAAAAGTGATTGCAGCTTTTTGAGCTAACATATTATCATCATTAACCAAAGCATCTTTTATTGCTAGATAACTGGTAAAAACAGTACTTAACTGTTCCTGAAATTTTAGTGAAACCTCAACACGTTCTAGTTTTTCAGTTGGTGTTGTTTCTAGAGTTTTTTCACTTGAATTCATCATACTTTTTTTACCTTGAAGTTGTGCTGCTGCATCAACTGTGAAAGTTCCATTAGTAACAATTTCTTCGTTTGTATTTAACCCTTCTAAAATTTCATAAGAACTACCTATCTCATTTCCTAATGTTACATCTCTCAATTCAAAAACAGGCTCTGTTCCTTTTTGTTTAACATAAACAACAGATCTTTTACCTGTCCATAAAACTGCAGTTTTAGGAACTGTTAATATTGCATCAATTTGGTTATTCACTTTTTTAGCAGATAGGATACCTTTGATAAACATACCAGGTTTTAACGCTCCTTTTTTATTATTTAATTCGGTTCTTACAATTACTGTTCTTGTTGAAGTGTTTAAAACCGGATCAATAAATGAAATTTTTGCTTTTATTTCTTTGTTAGGATTTGCATTGGTTGTAATACTTATTTCATCTCCTACTTTTATTGAAGAAAGTTGTTTTTCATAGGCGTCAAAATCTGCCCAAACAGTATTTAAATTTGAAATCCTTAGTAAACTTTGTCCTTCTTTTACATAATGCCCTTCATCAACCAATTTTTTTGTAACAATTCCACTAACATTAGCATATACAGGGAAGTTTGTAATAATTGTTTTAGATTCTTCAATTTTATTTATTTGATTTTCAGAAAGTTTCCAAAGTTTTAACTTATTTCTAACCGCATTGTATAATGTTACATCTTCAGTTTTAGACTCTAAGGCTGTTAATAATTCTTTTTGAGCGGTAACTAATTGAGGTGAGTAGATTAATGCCAATTGTTGACCTTGATATACTTTTTCACCTGTGGAATTAACAAATAATTTTTCTATTCTACCTCCAAAATGTGCTGTTTGAATTGAATTTGTTTTTTCGTTTTCATTAATTTTTCCTGATAACATTAAGCCACTTATTTCATTGGTGTTATTACCAATTATAGTAGTTTCAATGTTTGCCAATGCCAATGCATTTTGTGACATTTTAAACTGGTTTGCTTCTAATCCTTCAGCATCAGCCTCGGCAGGAATTAAATCCATACCGCATATTGGACAATCACCTGCATCAGGTTGCATAATTTGTGGATGCATTGAACATGTCCATTTTTGGTTTTCAGTTTCTGACGTTTCGTGATTTTTGGCGTCGTCTGTAGTTGAAGAACCTCCAAAGAAAACACTTCCTAATATGAGACCTACTATTAGTATTCCTATGTATATTATATAATTTTTCATTGTATTATTTTTTAATTTTTTGATGTTAAAAATTCTATAGTTGACTTTTGAATTGCATAATTCTTTTCAGAAGTCACCATTTTCAATTGAAACTTTAACTTTAATTGTTGCACTTCCAATATTTGTTCAAAATCCATTTTAGAAGTTTGATAAGCTGCCAATAATACTTTTTGAGCCTGATCTGCTTGTTTAATATTATCCTCTTGCGTTTTTATAGAAACTTTGGCATTCCTTAAATTGGACATTGCTTTTTCAAACAACGAAACAAGTTGATTGCTTGTTTCTACTTTTGTCGTTTCAATTGCTTTTTGCTCTAATCTTAACTGTTTTTGTTTTGAACTGTATTTTTTTGAAAATAAAGGGACTGATACAGTAAGCATTGGCATTATAATATCTTTACCATTTTCAAGTAAATTTTCGACGTCTCTATTTTCAACAAAAACATAGTCTAATCCAATTCCCATAGTTGGTAAACCAGCTCTTTTTGTAGCCAATTCAGATTTTTTTAATGCACTATTCAAATTATCAAGCTTCAACAATTGAGGATTATCTGCGATCATTTCTTTTTGAAATAAAACAGCTTCATTTAATGTTTCAATACTTTTAGGAATATTCACAAAAAGGTTTTCTTCTTGATTAAGAATTAAATTAAAAGCAATCTTTTTGGCTTTTAAATTCTCAATAACAGCACTTAATTTATTAGAAAGTTCATTTTTTTCCATTCTAATTTTAAGTACATCAACCATGGTAGATCTATTATTTTCCAATTCATTTAATGCTAATTTCTCAAAGGTTTTAAGAATTTCGATATTCTCTTTTATAATGCTTTCTTTTACATTTAATTCAAACAATTGATAATAGTAAGTTTTAACATTTAGAAATAATTTTCTTTTAACTAAATCAATAGTGTTTAATTGAGCTTGTGCCTTAAAAGAAGCACTTTCCTTTTTTGCTTCTAAGGTTCCAAACCAGGGCATCATTTGCGATATTGAAAGTTTGGCTTTTTGTGCACCAACTCTTGTTTCTGCTTCTTGAACAAAATATCCAGCACCAATAGTTGTGTTTGGCAAACTTCCTTCTTCGTTCACTTTTTCCAATGCACTTTCATATTTATATTGCATAGCTTGCAGCTCTGGGTTTTTACTTTCTGCAATATTTAAGTACTCTTGCAAGGATTGACCATAACTAGTTATACTTATAAAAAGAACTATTATATATACTATATTAATTTTCATTGTTTATTTTTTTTAATGAAACTTCTTTTTTCCAACTGAATAAAATTGGCACTACAAATAGTGTAATTAATGCAACTAACATACCTCCGAAACTTGGAATTGCCATTGGAATCATAATATCTGAACCTCTCCCTGTTGATGTTAATATAGGTAATAGCGCTAGCATTGTTGTTGCCGTGGTCATTAAACAAGGACGAATTCTTTTCTCTCCTGCTTCAACAATTGATGCTCTTATTTCTTGTTTAGTTTTTGGTTCATTTCTTTCAAATGTTTGTGTTAAATAAGTTGCCATCACAACTCCATCATCGGTCGCTATACCGAATAAAGCTATAAATCCAACCCAAACAGCTACACTTAAATTTATTGGTTGAATTTGAAATAAATCTCTCAAATTAACTCCGAAAACATCAAAGTTTAGAAACCAAGGCTCTTCATACAGCCCGATCATTATAAAACCACCTGCAAAAGCAACAACTATCCCAGTAAACACCATCAATGAAGTAGTAATGGATCTAAATTGGAAATACAGTATTAAAAAGATGATTAATAAAGCTAGAGGAACCACAACTGATAATGTTTTTTCAGCCCTCAATTGATTCTCGTAAGTTCCTGTAAACTGATAGTTAATTCCTTTTGGAACCACTAATTCACCTCTATCTATTTGACCTTGAATTGCGGCTTGTGCTCTTTCAACAACCGTTACTTCAGCCTCACCATCTAATTTGTCGAATAATACATAACCAACTAAAAAAGTATCTTCACTTTTTATAACCTGAGGTCCCTGTTCATATTTAATACTTACTAGTTCCGATAAAGGAATTGGGTTTCCACTAGGTGTTGGTACATATATCTTTTTTAAATCTTCAGGACTAGTTCGCTTTTCTCTTGGATAGCGCACTCTAACACCATAGCGTTCTCTTCCCTCTACAGTTTGTGTTATTAATTTACCACCAATTGCAACTTCTAAAACACTTTGTACATTATTAATTGTTAATCCATATCTTCCTAATTTTTCTCTATCTATATCTATAAGTAAATAAGGTTTTCCAACAATTCTATCAGCAAAAACGGCTTCCTTTTTAACGCCAGGAACTTGTTTTAAAACATTTTCTAATTCTAACCCAAAAGCTTCAATTTGAGCTAAATCTTGTCCTTTTACCTTTATACCCATTGGTGCACGCATACCTGTTTGTAGCATTACCAAACGAGTTTCAATAGGTTGTAATTTTGGTGCTGAAGTAACACCAGGTAATTTTGTTACACGAACAATTTCGTTCCAAATATCATCTGCTGATTTTATTTGTTTTCGCCAGTTTCTGTAATATTCACCGTCTTTATCTTCAATTAATTTTTTGGTTTCAACTTTGGTTCCTGATGCAATAAATTGCCCTGAAATTGTTTCAAATAAATTATCATCATTCACTTTAAACTTTTGGCGCTTTCCATCTTCATCCAGTTTGTATTCTGGCTTATAAATAATCACATTCTCATACATAGACAAAGGTGCAGGATCTAGGGCACTTTCAATTCTACCAGATTTTCCAACTACCGTTTTAATTTCGGGGATTGTTGCTACAGCCATATCTAACTGTTGTAAAACGCGTTTATTTTCTGCAATTCCTGAGTGTGGCATTGATGTTGGCATTAATAAAAATGAACCTTCATTTAATGCTGGCATAAATTCTTTCCCTGTATTTTTCCAAACTCCAACACCTAGTACAACAATTAAAGTTGGAATACTTAAAAACAATAATTTATTGTTCAAAGCCCAATTTAAAATGTTTACGTAGGACTTTCTAAATAGGGTAAAAAGTCCTAATATCCCAAAACAGATTACACTTACGAAAATTAGATTTTTAAAGATTGAATTATCAACTCCTAAGGGTCTCCAATACACACTTAAAAATGCAACAACGGAAAATGATGAAATAATAATATTTACAAGATTCGCTTTTTCATCTGAAAGTATTCCCTTAATTTTTAAAATACTAGAAACTCCAAAGGCAATTAACAATAACGCTATATAGTACCCTCCAAATAAGCCAGCAACACCCGCTATAATTAGCCCAATACTACCTATATACTTACCTTTTTTTAAGGAAGGTTTCCAACCAAATAACCAAGCCGCAAAAGGTGGAATTAAAAATAAAGCTACAATTAATGATGCCGTTAAGGCTGCTGTTTTTGTAAAGGCTAGGGGTCTAAATAATTTACCCTCGGCACCTATCATTGTAAATACAGGAACGAAACTGATAATGGTTGTCATTACTGCTGTAAGAATTGCCCCAGACACTTCAGCGGTTGCGTTATACACAACCTTATTTATAGGTGTTTTGCCTTTATCCTCATCCATATGCCTAATTACATTTTCGGTTAAGATAACCCCAATGTCCACCATGGTTCCAATAGCAATTGCGATTCCCGAAAGTGCCACAATATTGGCATCTACATTAAATAGTTTCATAGTTATAAAAACCATTAAAACGGCAATTGGAAGTAATCCGGAAATTAGAACAGATGCTCTTAAATTAAAGACCATCACAATAATTACCAAGATGGTAATTAGAACTTGTAAGGTTAAAGCTTCGTCCAAGGTATTTAATGTTTCTTGAATCAACTCTGATCTATCATAAAAAGGAACAATAGTTACCTGAGATGTTCTACCGTCTTTTAATACTTTTGAAGGTAATCCAGCACTAATATCATTAATTTGTTTTTTGACATTGGTAATTACTTCCATTGGGTTTGCTCCGTATCTTGCAACAACTACACCACCAACAACCTCAGCACCTTCTTTATCTAAAATACCTCTTCTCTCTGCAGGTCCTAAGGTTACTTTCGCAATATCTTTTATTAGTATTGAAGTATGATTTTTAGATGTAACTACGGCATTTTCAAGATCCTCAACAGATTTTATATATCCCAATCCACGGACTAGATATTCTGCTTGATTGATTTCTATTGTTTTTGCTCCTATATCTTTATTTGTATTTCGGGCGGCATTTACCACTTGTTGCAAAGAAATATTGTATTCCTTTAAAATATCAGGATCTACATCTATTTGATACTCCTGAACATAACCACCAATTGAAGCAACTTCTGATACTCCTGAAGCCGAAGAAAGGGCATATTTCACATAGTAATCCTGGATACTTCTAAGCTCGTGTAAATCCCATCCACCGGTAACATCACCTTCTTCATCGCGCCCTTCAAGGGTATACCAATAAATTTGACCTAATCCTGTGGCATCTGGTCCTAAACTAGGTTGTACATCATTCGGTAACAAACCGTTTGGCAGGGAATTTAATTTCTCTAAAATTCTACTTCTACTCCAATAGAATTCTATATCTTCTTCAAAAATGATATAAATACTTGAAAAACCAAACATAGACGAACTACGAATTGTTTTAACCCCTGGTATCCCCAACAATGAAGTGGTAAGCGGATAGGTAATTTGATCTTCGATATCTTGAGGAGATCTACCTCCCCATTTGGTAAAAACAATTTGTTGATTTTCTCCAATATCAGGAATTGCATCAACGGCTACTGGGTTGCGAGGAAAACTTCCTGTATCCCAATCAAATGGAGCAGTTGAAGTTCCCCACCCAATGAATAGTACCTGTCTCTTATACACATCT
>SDWL01000114.1 GCA_004195315.1 Lutibacter sp. | reverse complement strand
AGATGTGTATAAGAGACAGGCTCCTGGATGTAAAGGAATTGGCATACCAATTTTTACGTTTTCTAATTTAATTTTCTTACCAGATGCATGAGTTGCAGCCATTGAGTCAAGATTTTCGAAAATTGCTTTTGTAATATCATAAACTGTATCATCTGACAGTTCAGCTCTTGTAACAAGTAGAGTCATTACTGCTGCTGTTTCTACTGGTTCTGCGTTTCCATATGTGTCAGCTGGAATTAGCTCTGAGCTATAGAAAGGATAATCCTTTGCAAGTGCTTCAATTTTCTCTTTTTCAATAGTAATAATCTTTACGTCTTTAGTTGTTGATAAATCCATAATTGCTGCATTAGGAATACCAGATGTTAAGAAAGCTGCATCAATAGCCCCATTTTTCATTTGTTCAACTGCTTCTGAATAAGATAAAAAATCTTCGTCAATATCGTCATAAGTTAGGCCGTATGCTGCAAGTATTTGTCTTGCATTTACTTCTGTACCACTACCCGGAGCACCAACACCAACTTTTTTACCCTTAAGGTCTCCAACATTTTCGATACCAGAACGTTCTAAAGTTATTGCCTGAACAAAGTTAGGATATAAAGATGCTATACCTCTTAAGTTTTCAACTTTTCCTTTTTCAACAAATGATTCTGTACCTGTATATGCATAGTTAACTACGTCGTTCATTGCAAAAGCAATATCTGCTTTACCTTCTCCAATTAGTGTTGAGTTAACTGCAGATGCACCTGTTGATTGTACTGACGAGTTAATATAGTCTACTTTTTCATTTAATAAGGTTGATACTGTGCCACCTAATGCAAAATATGCACCAGAGCTACCACCAGTTGCAATAGTTATAAATTGTTTTTCTTCTTTTTTAGTATCTGTTACTTCACCTTCTTTGTTTAGGAACTTCCCAACAACAGTTTGTAGATCTTTTTGATTATCTTTTACATCGTTAGGATTTTTGATACCATACCTAAATGCTTTTTCTCCCAAGTTAAAATCAAAACCTTTGAATTCATTGTTTTCAATTAATAAAACAGATTTTTCACCATAAGATCTTCCTTTATCAATTACCAATAAGTTTTCATTACTAAATTCAATAGTGTTTACCTTAGTTTTTGTTTTAAAATTATATTGAGGTTTGTTTATGAGTATTTCTTCGGTATATTTAAGTTGTGCAATAAGCTCATTTCCAGTTATTTCATAGGAGACGGTTATAACACTTTTTTGTAGAAATTTAGCTCTTTTTGTAGTTTTTAAAAATAATTGGTTTACTGTTTTTTTAATGTTTTTCCCTTTGCCAATATAAAGAATAGTTCTTGTGTTATTATGAATATAAAATAGTCCGGTTTTTGTTGGCAATTCATCTAGAATAGAAAGTAATTTTGGAGCTAAAGTTCTTGATGTTTCAATTTTTATAGCTTGTTTTACTATTTCTTTATCTGCATCTTTATTAAGCAATAATTTAAATAGTTGAACTGTTGCAATTGCATCACCATCAGCTCTGTGACGGCTTGAGACTGGAATACCTAAAGATCTACATAATCTTCCTAACTTATATGATTCAAGGTCAGGTATTAATTTTTTACTTAATTCAACAGTACACAATGTCTTACGTTCGAAAGTAAATCCTAAACGTCTAAACTCAGTGGTTAAAATTCTATTGTCAAAACTAGCATTATGAGCAACAATAACACAATCTTCAGTTATTTCGACAATACGTTTTGCAACTTCAAAAAACTTAGGTGCATTTTTAAGCATTCCACTATTTATACCGGTTAAGTTTACAACAAATGGTTGTATCTCTCTTTCAGGATTAACGAGACTTACAAATTGATCTACAATTTGATGACCGTCAAATTTATAAATAGCTATTTCAGTAATACCTTCTTCATTAAATTGACCTCCAGTAGTTTCTATGTCTAATATTGCGTACAAATTACAAATAGTTTCTTTCTCCAAAAATTAAACTCCCAACTCTAATCATAGTACTTCCTTCTTCAATGGCAATTTTATAATCGTCACTCATTCCCAAAGAGACAATTGATGGGTTAAAATTAAAAGTGTTAGATTTTTGAAATATACTATTAATATTTTGAAGTGCTTTAAATTCAGCTCTTATAATTGATTTATCCTTAGTAAAGGTTGCCATTCCCATGAAACCTTTGATATTAATATTTTTTAAATTAGTAAATTCTTCAGAAGAAACAATGTGTTCTAAATCTAATTTTGATAAACCAAATTTTGTGTCTTCTTTAGCTATTTTTAGCTGAAGTAAACAGTTAATAATTCTGTTATGTTTTAAAGCTTGTTTGTTTATTTCAATTAAAGTTTTAAAGCTATCTACACCGTGAATTAAATGCACAAAATGTGCCATGTGCTTCACTTTATTGCTTTGTAAATGCCCAATCATATGCCATTCAATATCTTTAGGAAGTTCCTCATACTTACTGGCCATTTCCTGAATTTTATTTTCGCCAAAAGCTCTTTGACCAGCATTGTATGCTTCTAAAATAGTAGAAACTGGTTTCGTTTTAGATACCGCAATTAAAGAAACATTTTCAGGAATTGAGTTTAATATTGAATGGATATTATTTTTTATGCTCACTAAATTAATTTATTTTATTGATGACTAAACCTGAACGTAATTTTGGTTCAAACCAAGTTACTTTAGGCGGCATAATATTACCTGTGTCTGCGATATTCATTAATTGATTCATGCTAACAGGAAACAATGCAAAAGCAACAGCCATATCGCCATTATCAACATGTTTGCTTAATTCACCTAAACCTCTAATACCTCCAACAAATTCAATTCTAGTGTCTGTTCTTAAATCTTTTATATTTAAAATTGGTTCTAAAATGTATTTTGATAAAACACTAACGTCTAAACTATCAATAGGATTATTATCGTTAAATGTACCTTCTTTAGCTGTTAAACCAACCCATTTTTCATTAACATACATAGAAAAATCATGTAATTTTGAAGGTTTTACTATGGTTTCACTAATTTCAGTAATGATAAAATTTTCTCCAACTTTAGCTATAAATTCATCTGTAGTTAATCCGTTTAAATCTTTTACAACACGGTTATAATCAATAATTTGAAGCTGATTATCTGGGAAATGCACCGCCATAAAGAAGTTATAATCTTCATTACCAGTGTGATTTGGGTTTTTAGCACTAAATTCAGCACTCATTCCAGCAGCAGCAGCAGTTCTATGATGTCCGTCAGCAACATAAGTAAAAGGAACTTTTTCTTCAAAAAGTTGTTCTATTTTTTTGTTAATTGAAGCATCATCTATAACCCAAAAATGATGTCCAAAGCCATCTTCAGCTGTAAAATCATATTCTGGTTCATTGTTAGAAGTTATATCCGAAACAATTTCATCAATTTCAGAAACTGCTCTATACGTAAAAAATACAGGTTCTATGTTAGCCTCTAATATTCTTGAAAGTACTTTGCGATCTTCTTCTTTATCTGGACGAGTTAATTCATGTTTTTTAATGATTCCATCTACATAATCTTGACAAGAAGCAGCGCCTACAATTCCATATTGCGTTTTGTTGTTCATTGTTTGTGCATAAATGTAATATTTAGGCTCACCATCTTGTATTAAATAACCTTTTTCTTGAAAAGTATCGAAGTTTGATCTTGCATGTAAATACACTTTTTTATCGTGAGAGTCAGTATTTTTGTCAAATTCAATTTCTGCACGTGTAATGCGTAATAATGATGCTTTTTTACCTTCAGCCATTTTTGTAGCTTCTTCAGAATTCATAACATCGTACGGTAAACAAGATACTTCTTCTACTATATTTGTTGGTGGACGAAGTCCTTTAAAGGGTTTAATAATTGCCATATTATTTAAATTTATTGTTCAACATTTTTAAATTTCAAAGTTACACTTTTTGATTTTTTTTAAACTAAAAAAGACTGTTAAATTAACAGTCTTTTTAAAATTATATTTAAAACAAAATTATTTTAAAATTTCAATAATTTGATGTGCTAATTCTGTTCCAATTCTATCTTGTGCTTCACCAGTAGCAGCTCCAATATGTGGAGTTAAAGATAGATTAGCATTCATTAATAATTGAATTTCAGGTTTAGGTTCATTTTCAAAAACATCAAGTGCTCCACCTGAAATTTTACCATTTTCTATTGCCGCAACTAATGCAACTTCATCAATAACACCACCACGAGCAGCATTTACAATAAAAGCACCATCTTTCATAATTTCAAATTCTTTGGTTGAAATTACATATTCCTTTTGTGAAGGAACGTGCAACGATATAAAATCTGATTGTTTTAAAACTTCTTCTTTTGTAATTGTATTTATTTTGAAGAACAATGTTTGGTGGTCAAAAAATTGAAGTTCTAAATTTGCTGAATCCAAATAAGGATCATAAGCAACAACTTTCATACCTAGGCTTAAACCAATTTTGGCTGTAGCTTGTCCAATTCTTCCAAATCCAATTAAACCAAGAGTTTTACCTCTTAATTCAGTTCCTTTTGCATAAGATTTTTTTAAATTTTTAAATTTAGAATCTCCTTCTAAAGGCATATTTCTATTAGATTCGTGTAAAAAACGAGCCATTCCAAATAAATGAGCAAAAACAAGTTCAGCTACTGAATGTGAAGAAGCAGCAGGTGTGTTTATTACTTTAAGTCCTTTTTCTTTTGCATAATCAACATCAATATTGTCCATTCCAACACCACCACGTCCAATAATTTTTAACGAAGGGCAATTGTCAATAATATCTTTTCTAACTTGAGTAGCACTTCTTACAAGTAGCACTGAAATTTCATTTTTATTTAAATATTCAACAAGTTGATCTTGAGGAATTGTATTTAAATCAACTGAAAAACCTGCTTCTTCAAGTTCCATAACACCACTTGTAGCGATACCGTCATTTGCTAATACTTTCATTTTTGTTTATTTTTTTAGTTATGAAAATTGTTTTTCTAGTTGTTGCATTGCATCAACTAATATTTTTACACTTTCTATTGGCATTGCATTGTAAATACTTGCTCTGTAACCACCAACTGATCTATGGCCCTTAATTCCGCTTATTCCAGCCGCATTCCAAAGTTTGTCAAATGCTTCTTTGTCAGCTTCATTAGTTAGGTTAAAAGTTACATTCATTAATGAACGGTCTTCATTTTTAGCAAATCCTTTAAAATGTGGATTTCTATCAATTTCATTATATAATAGTTCAGCTTTTGCATCATTCAATTTTTCAATTGCCTGAATTCCTCCTAAACCTTTTATCCATTCTAAAGTTAGCATAGAAACATATACAGGAAAAACAGCAGGTGTATTAAACATACTGTCTGCTTTTATATGCGATTGGTAATCTAGCATAGCTGGAATTGTACGACCGGTTTTTCCTAAAATTTCATCTTTTACAACTACTAAAGTTGTACCAGCAGGTCCCATATTTTTTTGTGCTCCTGCATAAATTAAATCAAACTTTGAAAAATCTAATACTCGTGAAAAAATATCAGAACTCATATCACATACTAATAAACTATCTGTTTTTGGGAATTCCTTTATTTGAGTTCCATAAATAGTATTGTTTGAAGTACAATGTACATAATCTACATTAGTAGGAATTGTATAGTTTTTAGGAATATAGTTGTAAACTTTATCTTTAGAGGAAGCAATTACTTCAATATCACCTAATAACTTAGCTTCTTTAACAGCTTTTGCTGCCCAAACACCAGTGTCAATATAGGCTGCTTTCCCACCTTCTTTTAATAAATTATAAGGAGTCATTAAAAATTCAAGGCTTGCTCCACCTTGTAAAAATAATACTGAATATCCATCGGGTAAGTTTAGTAATTCCTTTACTAAACTACGTGCTTTTTCCATGACGTCAACAAAGTCTTTACTTCGATGCGAAATTTCAATTAAAGATAAACCTAAACCGTTGAAATCAATTACAGCTTCAGCTGATTTTTTTAAAACTTCTTGTGGTAAAATACAAGGACCTGCGCTAAAATTATGTTTTTTCATTGTTATTTAAAAATAGGAATTAAAATGTTAAGCAAATTTCGTAAAAAAAGAGTTAAAGGACCTATTTTAAATGTAAAAATGTGTTATTTATTTAACAAAAACTCGAGAGTGTCAATACCATCAGCATAGTCCCACAATTCAGGGTGTTGGGTTTGTCCCAATTTTACAAAATTCGCATCGTTTTCGTTACATGCAATACATTGAATTTTTTCTTTTTCAGTTGCTAATTTTTTTGTTAAATTATTGAAAGAATCATAATATTCATAGAATAAGGTTGCAATTGGTGAGGCAAAACTTTCATCTTCTTTCAACATAATAAAACCATTTTCTTGTAATTTAAATAAACTCATTAAATATACAGCTTTATTATAATCGTAATTGTTTTCGTATTTTTTATAGTTTATAATATCGTTGAATTTATACAATGCTTTAAAAAGTGATTCAAAATTGTAATTTTTTGGCACATAAATTTTTGAAACACTTCTGCAACCTAAACCAAAATATTGAAAAATATCTTCACCCAAACCTTCCAATTCTTCTTGAGTTTCATTTCCTGTTAAAATGGCTACAGAATTTCTATTATTTCTTATGATGTTTGGATATTTTCCAAAATAGTGTTCAAAATAACGAGCAGTATTGTTACTACCTGTAGCAATAACTGCATCAAAATTGGTTAATTTTCCTTCAGTAAATGTTATTTTATTTT
>SDWL01000516.1 GCA_004195315.1 Lutibacter sp. | reverse complement strand
AGATGTGTATAAGAGACAGTTACTATCTTCACCCTTACAAGGATTTACCGATTTTAGGTTTCGAAATGCCTTTAACAATTATTTTGGAGGAATTGACACCTTCTATTCTCCTTATATAAGATTGAATGGAAAATTTGTTATAAAACCTGCCTATGAAAGGGATATTCTACCTGAAAACAATGTTGGATTAGAAGTTATTCCACAAATTATAACAAATGATGCCGATGAATTTTTATTTGTAGCAAACTATGTTCAGCAATTAGGATATAAAGAATTAAACTGGAATTTAGGCTGTCCGTATCCTATGGTTACAAAATGCGGTTTAGGTTCTGGGCTTATAAACAACACAGAGAAAATTAATACTATTCTTCATAAAGTGCATCAAGAATCTGATATTATGGTATCGATGAAAATGCGTTTAGGTTATGAAAATAGTGACGAAATTCTTCAAACGCTACCTATCTTGGATAAATACCCAATTAAAAATATTGGAATTCATGCACGTTTAGGAAAACAACTTTATAAAGGTGGAGTAGATCTAAATGCTTTTCAAAAATGCATAGACAATACTAATCATAAACTATATTACAATGGTGATATTACTTCTGTTTCAAAATTTAAAGAAATTCAGGAACGTTTTCCAAGTATAGATCACTGGATGATTGGTAGAGGCTTAATCTCAGATCCGTTTTTACCAAGTATGATAAAAAGTAATACTTCAAACTATCCTGAAAATAAAATTGAACTATTTAAGGAATTTCATGACACTCTTTTTGAAGGATATAGTGAATCATTATCTGGCGCATCACATTTACTTTTAAAAATGTATCATTTATGGGAATACTTTGCTATGTTATTTACAAATCCGAAGAAAAGTTTAAAGAAGATTAAAAAAGCTAGCAACATACGAAATTATCAAAAAGCTGTAAAAGAAATTTTAGATGCTGAGCATAAAATAATTTAGAACTTACAATGTGTTTAACTAAAAATAAGGTAAGAGGCAAAATATGAAACAAGAAATTAGCATATTAGGATGTGGGTGGTTAGGTCTACCATTAGCTTCAAAATTTGCAAATGATGGTTATGTTGTTCATGGTTCTACTACATCTATTAGCAAATTAG
>SDWL01000515.1 GCA_004195315.1 Lutibacter sp. | reverse complement strand
TAAAACTGCCCTGAATAACTTTTCTTTTGCCAATGAAATATAGGAAGTTTTTTTTCAGAAGCATTTTCAATTAAATATTTATCAGAATTAGTATAAAACTCTTTATTATCACTAATAGTTAGCCCAATATAAAATAATAATGCTAGAACGGGAAATACTAAACTTCCAATAATTATTTTTTTTCTATGTAAAATTTCTTTCCACCAATGTGTAATTAACAACGCCATTGGAACCATTACAGGTAGAATGTATGGGTGAATTAAACTTTTTGAAACTGTAAAGAATAAGGGAGTCCATAATAACCATAATAATAAAAATACAACCCATTTATTATTAAATATTCCAATCCTATTTTTCCAAACTTTAATTGCTACTAGTTGAATCCAAGGAAGTGCAAATAAAATTAGAAATACCCAAATCATTCCAAGAGGTTGAGATTTAGGAAATCCATATTTATCACCTTGCCAACCTGAGCTTAAAAATCGTTTAAAATGCTCTCCTACAATAAAATAATCAATAAACCCTGGTGTTTTTTGTTCAGCAAAATAATACCATGGACTAGCAACTAATGCAGTTATTAAAATTCCTATAACCCATGGAAATGATTTCCAAAGATTTTTAAATTCTTTAGAAACAATTAACCAAATAAAAATTGGAGGTCCAGTTAAAATTATAATAATAGGGCCTTTTGCTAATACGCCTAACCCAATTCCAACAAAAAATAAATATTTCCAAATAGGCTGTTCTTTGTTGTGAATCCCTTCCCAAAAAGAAAGCATTACTAAAGTAACGCATAAAGCTAAAGCCGTATCGGTTGAAACTACACCAGCATGAATTAAAAATTCAGGAATTGTTAATAGAATTACTCCTGGAATAAAAAAGTCTAATCCTTTTCTTTTTGCATATTTTCCTACCAATAAAATAATGAAGATGCTAAATAATAAATACGGAAATCTGGCGGCAAATTCATTCACTCCAAATAATTCAAAACTTAGTGCAGAAAACCAAGTTGATAGTGGGGGTTTAGCCCAAAAAGGAATACCATAATCTATTTGTGGTGTAATCCAATTAGCTGTTTCTGCCATAATTCTGTCTCTTATACACATCT
>SDWL01000113.1 GCA_004195315.1 Lutibacter sp. | reverse complement strand
TAAATTTATGGAAGTTAACGTTTAATTTTTTTTTGCAAAATATATCTACAATTCCCTTTTTTACTTAAAATTAATTTAATGCGCGATTCTATACTATTTGTGCTTTAGACGAAACTATCTTAACTTAATTTTTAATTGTTCTATTAAAAAGTTATAAATTTAATTTTATTATTAATTATAACCTTAGTATGAAAAAATTAACCATTCTTACGTTTGTAATAATGTTACTTAGTGTACATTTTATTCAAGCTCAAAAAAACAAAAAAGAAGTAAAGCAACCATTAGAGAATATCAATTTAGATGGCCTTAAATGGAGAAGCATTGGGCCAGCACTTACTTCTGGTAGAATATCTGATATTGCTGTAAATTCAAACAATATATTTGAATATTATGTAGCTACATCTGCTGGTGGGGTTTGGAAAACTGTAAATGCAGGAGTCTCTTATACACCAATATTTGACAAAGAGGGCTCTTATTCTATTGGCTGTGTTACTATGGATCCTAATAATTCGAATATTATTTGGGTTGGTACTGGTGAAAATAATAATCAGCGTTCTGTTGGGTATGGAGATGGAGTTTACAAATCTAATGATGGTGGTTCATCTTGGACTCATATGGGTTTGAAAAACTCAGAACATATAGGGAAAATAATAATAGACCCAGAAAATTCTGACATAATTTATGTTGCTGCAATTGGACCTTTATGGAGTAAAGGTGGTGATAGAGGATTGTATAAATCTACTAACGGAGGAGAAAGTTGGAATTCTGTACTAGAAGTTGATGAACATACAGGAGTAAATGATATACTAATGGATCCTAGAGATTCAGATGTATTGTACGCTTCAACATTTCAACGCAGAAGGCATGTATTCACGTACGTTAGTGGTGGTCCTGGTTCAGGAATGCATAAAAGTACTGACGGGTAGAATTGGTTTAACAATTTCACCTGCAAATCCTGAATATATTTATGCAATAGTTGAAGCTGCTGAAGGAAAAGGTGGTTTTTATAGAACAACTAATAGAGGTGCAAGTTGGGAAAAAAGAAGTGACCATGTTACTAGTGGTAATTATTATCAAGAAATTATTGCTGACCCAATAGATGTTAATACAGTGTATTCTTTAAATAATTGGATGACTGTTTCTCATGATGGTGGGAAAACATTTAAAATTGTAGGAGAAGATTATAAACATATAGATAACCATAGTATGTGGATTAATCCTTCTAACCCTAAACATTGGCTTGTGGGTTCTGATGGAGGTGTTTATGAAACCTTTGATTCAGCAAATAATTGGGATTTTAAAGAAAATATTCCTGTTACTCAATTTTATAAAGTTGCGCTAGATAATGAACTTCCTTTTTATAATATATATGGTGGAACTCAAGATAACTTTAGTATTGGAGGACCTTCTAGAGTTATTACTGATCACGGAATTACCAATCAAGATTGGTTTATTACCCATGGTGGTGATGGATTTGAATCACAGGTAGATCCATATGATTCTAATATTGTGTATGCACAATCTCAACACGGTGTATTAGTTAGATTTGATAAAAAAAGTGGAGAAGAAGTAGGTATTCAACCCAAAGAAAGAAAGGGTGAAAACGCTTATGTATGGAATTGGGATGCACCTTTAACTGTTAGTAAACATATTAAAGGAGGTATCTATTTTGCAGCTAATAAAGTGTTTAGATCCGTAGATTATGGTAATAGTTGGGAAGTTATAAGTGAAGATTTATCGCGTCAAATAGATAGAAATACACTTAAAGTTTATGATAGAGTTGTAAGTATAGATGCAGTTTCAAAAAATGGATCAACATCACTTTATGGAGCCGTTGTATCATTAGCAGAATCTCCGATTGATAAAAATCTTATTATTGCTGGAACAGATGATGGATTGATTCAAATTACAGAAAATGGTGGTGAAACTTGGAGAAAAGTTGATAATATATCAGGTGTACCTAAACTAACGTATGTAAACAATGTTTATTTATCACAACATAATGTAAAAGTAATGTATGCTGCTTTTAATCATCATAAATATGGTGATTTTAAACCGTATATTTTTAAATCTACAGACAAAGGGCAAACTTGGGTTAATATTAGCAATAACTTACCAATAAGAGGTAGTGTTTACGGTTTTGAAGAAGATCATATAGATGAAAATTTAATTTTTTGTGGTACAGAGTTCGGAGCTTTCTTTTCACCTAATGCAGGTCAAAACTGGAAAAAACTTGATACAGGTATTCCAACTATTGCTGTAAGAGATATTGCAATTCAACAAAGAGAAAATGATCTTGTTTTAGGAACTTTTGGTAGAGGTTTTTATGTGTTAGATGATTATTCATCTTTAAGAAATATTGAAAATGTAAAACCTGCTGAGAAAGCTATTATTTACCCAATTCGTGATGCTTTAATGTGGGAGAAAAGTACACCATTAGGATTACCTGGGAAATCATTTCAAGGAGATAATTTTTTTACTGCACCAAATTTAGGCCCCGAAGCAATTATTACTTTTTATTATAATGAAAAATATGAATCTCCAAAAGAGATACGTCAAAAGGGTGAAAAAAATCTTATAAAAGATAAGAAAGATACACCTTACCCAAATTATGACGCTTTGAAGGTTGAAATGGAAGATGTTGCCCCTCAATTGGTTTTTACATTTAAAGATAGTAGCGGTAACGTTTTGAAAAAGGAATTTAAAAAAGCAGTTGAAGGTGTACAAAGATTTAATTGGGATTTAAGGTATTCGTATCAAAATCCAGTTGATTTTAGTAAACCAAAATTTTACAATCCTTTTAGTGGTAAAAAAGAAGGCTCACTTATAAATCCAGGTAAATATACAGTTGAAGCTCATTTATATAAAAATGGAGTTATGGAACCTTTAGTTGAACCAGTATCATTTAATGTTAAAGCTCTTGATAATACATTAATGCCTGCAAATGATAGAAAAGAGAAAGTAGCATTTCAAAGAGAAGTCGCTGCGCTTTCAGCAGAAATTCAAGTTAGTCAAACCATGCTTCGAGAAATGAATACTAAAATTAAGTATATAAAAGAGGCAATTAAGCTTTCTGAAGAACCAATGGGGGAATTATCAAAATTCGTTTATGATATTGAATTGAAAATAAAAGAAATTAATAAGCTGTTACGTGGAGATTCTGTTAAAAGGAAACTTGACATAGATCAAATTCCTACACCGGCAAATAGAGTTGGTAGTATTATGTACGAACAAAAATATTCGACATCTGCACCTACCAAAACTCATATGGATAGTTTTGAAATAGGCAAAGAAGAATTTATTCCTATCAAAGAAAAGGTTGATAAACTTTATTCTGAAGATATGAAAAAATTAGAACTTTTATTGAATGAAAAAGATGCTCCCTATACACCTGGAAGAGGTTTTAATAATTAGACTTACTGTCTATTTAGTTTAATAAAAAACTGATAAGATGCTTTCAAGAAGTACCTTATCAGTTTTTGCATTTAACGTTAAATTTAGAACTACTCTAAATAATAAATACCAGTTAATTTTATCAAATTATTAACATATTTGAAGAGGTGATAGATTATATTTAATTTTTTGAATTTATAACATATAATTAATTGATTTTATAGCATGTATAGATTTGTTAAAACCAAAAGATTGATAAAAATGATAAAAAAAATACTATTTCTTCTTTTAAGTTTTATAGTACTCTTTGGATGTTCTACTCCTTCAGAAAATAAGCTACTTCCAGCAGAAGTAAAAAGCAATAATGTTGTCACTAATGGTCCAGAAAATGGAACATTATTAATTATTGGAGGAGCAGCTTCGGATATATTTTATACAAAATTTATGGATTTAGTAGGCGGTCCAGATGCGCCAATTATTGTAATTCCAACGGCTATATCTAGCGATAGGTTAAGTGACGAGTTTTTGGAAAAATTTAAACAATCTTATATTAAAAAGGGTTTTACAAATGTGACTGTATTACATACGAGAAATCCAGAAGAAGCAAGCACAAAAAAATTTATTGAAACAATTGAGAAAGCAGTTGGAGTGTGGTTTAGCGGTGGAAGACAATGGAGACATGCAGATTCTTACTTAAATACAAAAACTCATAAAGCGTTTCAAGATTTGTTAGAACGTGGTGGTGTAATTGCAGGTAGTTCAGCAGGTGCAACTATTCAAGGTTCCTATTTGGCTAGGGGTGATTCAAAAGGTAATACACTTATGATGGGAGATCACGAAGAAGGGTTAAATTTTCTAACAAATGTTGCTATTGATCAACATTTATTTGCAAGAAATAGACAATTTGATATGTTTGAAATATTGGACAATAAACCAGAATTATTAGGGATAGGGCTAGATGAAAATACCGGGATAATAGTAAAAGGAGATATATTTAGCGTTTTTGGAGAAAGCTATGTCGCAATGTATGATGGAACACGTTGGTCTGCAGAAAGAGATACTATTTATAAATTACCAAAAGGGAGTAGAGAATTTTATTTATTAAAAGAAGGAAATCAATACGATTTAAAAAATAGAAGAGTAATTACTTCAAAAAATAATTAATTTTACTGTATCAATATAAAACAGTGCCAATATCAACAAACCAAAACCAATAATATGAAAGCAATTTTCACTTCACTTTTAATTTTAATAACTTTTACCATTTTTGCTCAAAAAAAAGTACTAGACCATAAAGATTATGAAATATGGAACATCATTAAAAATCAAACCATTTCTAATGATGGAAATTTTGTGATGTATTCACTAGAAAAAGGAGAAAAAGATAGTCAATTAAAAGTTAAAGATTCTAAAGCTAAGGTAGTTTTTGAGCATGAAAGATCGGAGAAAGGGCAGTTTACATATAACTCGGAATTTGCATTGTTTACTATAAAACCATGGAAAGATAGTATTAAAGAGTTAAAACGTAAAAAAATAAAAAAAGAAAAACTTCCAAATGATTCTATTGGAATTTATAATTTATCAACTAAACTCCTTGATAAAATAGGCAATATAAAATCTTATAAAACTCCTGAAAAATGGTCAGGTTCTCTTGCATATTTACTTGAAGATATTGTACTAGTAAAAAAAGAAAAAGATTCAACCAAGTCTGAAGCTAAGAAAAAAGGCAAAAAGAAAGTGAAAAAAGTTGGGAAGGACAGTGGAAATCATTTAGTTGTAAGGGATTTAGTTTCTAAAAAACAGGATACATTTAAATATGTGACTAATTATATGTTTGCTAAAGAAGCAAAAATGTTGGCATTTACTACTACAGGGTTAGATTCTATAATAGAAGCTGGTGTTTATGTGCTAAATCTTGAAAATAATAAATTAACACAAGTATTTGAAGCTGAAAAAGCAAAATATTTTCAATTAAATTTAAGTGAAACTGGAAAAAATCTTGGATTTGTTGTTGATACAGATACTACGAAAGTACAAGTAAGACCTAATGAATTATTTTTATGGATTGAAGGTAAAGAAAAGGCTACAAAATTAATGGATGCAGTTTCAGCACCAGAAGGTTTTAGAGTTTCTTCTGACGGAAGTATTCGATTTTCAAAAGATGAAACTAAAATGTATTTCGGATTGGCAAAACCACCAATTGTAAAAGATACTACATTGTTAGATGAAGAGATTGTAAATGTTGAAGTTTGGACGTATAATGAGCCTAGATTGTATACCGTACAGGAATTACAAGTTGATAGAGATAAGAAAAAATCTTTCACAGCAGCAATACATCTTAATGAGAACAATAAATTAGTTCAATTAGCCTCAGAAGTATATCCAAATTTAGAACTTGGGAATGAGGGTAATTCAGAACACGTTTTAATAAGAACTTCGTTGCCATATGAATTAGAAAGGCAATGGACTGGAGCATCAGTGAGCGATTATGCCATTATAAATGTAAATACAGGAGTTGTTGTGAAAGCTTTAGAAAAAATTAGAGGTCGTGTTAGATTAAGTCCTAATGGTAAATATGCTTTTGGTTATAACGCTCTAGACAGTACTTGGTTTACGTATGCAATAGCTACTGCTAAATACACAGCCCTTACCAAAGGAAAACAATTTTATGATGAATTAAATGATTCGCCTAATTACCCAAGATCTTACGGTTCTCCTGGTTGGACGGTAAATGATGAATCGTTACTTTTATATGACCGTTATGATATTTGGAGTTTTAATCCTGATAATGGAACAAGCAAAAAACTAACCAATGGTCGTGAGAATTTAACTGTTTACAGATATATAAAACTCGATAATGAAGAACGATTTATTGATAGGAGTAAAAAGTGGTTATTGTCAACGTTTAATGAATTAAATAAGGATGCTGGTTATTATGAATTTAATTCTAAAAATAACAAAGGAAAACAATTAGTTGCTGGTGCATATAGATTTTCAAGGCCAATGAAAGCGAAAAATAGCACGAATGTAATTTTTACACAACAAAGTTTTCAAGAGTTTCCTGATATTCGTTTTTCAGATGTAAGTTTTAAAAATCAAACTAAAATAAGTAATGCAAACCCTCAACAAAATGAATACAACTGGGGAACTGTAGAATTGGTTAATTGGACATCATTAGATGGTATTGAGTTAACAGGGATGTTAGTAAAACCTGAAAATTTTGACCCAACTAAAAAATACCCATTATTAGTTAATTTTTATGAAAGAAGTTCAGATAGACTAAACTCACACAGAGCTCCTTCTCCTGGTAGATCATCAATTAATTATAGTTTTTATACAAGTCGGGGATATGTAATTTTTAATCCTGATATCGTTTATAGAGAAGGATATCCTGGAGAAAGTGCTTATAACTGTGTAATTCCAGGAATAACATCGCTTATAGAAAAAGGTTTTATAGATAAAGAAAATATTGGTGTGCAAGGTCATAGTTGGGGAGGATATCAAATTGCATATTTAGTAACAAAAACAGATATTTTTAAAGCAGCTGAATCTGGAGCGCCAGTACCAAATATGATTAGTGCATATGGAGGAATTAGATGGTGGACAGGTTTAAGCAGACAGTTTCAATACGAACATACACAAAGTAGAATAGGAGGTACGCCTTGGGAATATCCAGCACGTTATATTGAAAATTCTCCAATATTTACTATAGATAAAATAAATACACCATTGCTAATTATGCACAATGATGCTGATGGACACGTGCCATGGTATCAGGGAATAGAATTTTTTACAGCATTAAGAAGATTGGGGAAACCATCGTGGTTTTTAAATTATAATGGAGAACCACATTGGCCATTAAAACTTCAAAACAGAAAAGATTTCAATATAAGAATGGCACAATTTTTTGATTATTATTTAAAAGGTGCTCCAAAGCCAGTTTGGATGGAAAGAGGTGTTCCTGCAATTGAAAAAGGAATTAACCAAGGTTTAGAATTAATTCAAAATTAAGCATAATTTAGAAGGTTTTACACATGGATGTAATTCGTCTACAATGCTATTTTTTGTAAATTCTAATAATAAATGTATCAAGAATAGTAAAATAAAAGATAAAACTATTCTCGATACATTTTTTGGTTCAATTAATTGTTCAAAAATAATGGAGCTTACGTTTTTAATTCTAACACCAAATACAGTTTTAGTACTTTAATTACTTTTGAAGTATTTATGATAATTTGGCTGAAGAAAAGAATTAGTATTAAATTTGTAAAAAAAATCAAAACTAATTAGTACAAAAGGTTTACTATTAATTTAATACAAATAATGAAGC
>SDWL01000514.1 GCA_004195315.1 Lutibacter sp. | reverse complement strand
AGATGTGTATAAGAGACAGTAATGAATCCGTGTTATATGGAAAATTGATTTTGAATACCAATGATTTTTTAATAATAAAAAATTTGGATAAATAATTTTTAAACTATTGATTATATGGAATTATATCCTTTAAAATTTAATCCGGTTTATAGTTATCGAATATGGGGTGGCGATAAATTAAAAACGGTTTTAAATAAAAATTATCAAGAAGATTCCATAGGTGAATCTTGGGAAGTTTCTGATGTAGCAGAAAATGAAACTAAAGTAGCTGAAGGCCCATTAGAAGGACAAACCTTAAAACAACTCATAAAAACATTTAAAGGAGATTTTGTTGGGAGTAGTGTATATGATATTTTCGGGAATGATTTTCCGTTATTAATAAAATTTATTGATGCCAAAACACCCTTGTCTATTCAAGTGCATCCAAGTAATGAATTAGCTAAGGAGCGTCACAATTCATTTGGAAAAAATGAAATGTGGTACGTAATGCAAGCGGAGAATAATGCCGAATTAATTGTTGGTTTTAATCAAAATGTTGAAAAGGAAGCTTATGTTAATCATCTTAATAATGAAACATTAGACGAAATCTTAAATATTGAAAAAGTTAAAAAAGGAGATACTTATTATATTCCAACAGGTAGAGTTCATGCTATAGGAGCAGGCGTTTTATTAGCTGAAATTCAACAAACATCTAATATCACCTATCGAATTTATGATTATGATAGAGTAGATGCTAAGACTGGAGAAAAGAGAGAATTACACACAGATTTAGCTGTTGATGCAATAGATTATAATTTTCACAACAACTATAAAACGGACTATAATAACAAAATAAATAGTTCTAATGAATTGGTCCACTCACCCTATTTTAAAACCAATTTTATAGCAGTTAAAGGAATGTTAGAAAAAGATTATACAAATCTTGATTCTTTTGTGATTTATATGTGTGTTGATGGTTATTTAGAAATTGATTATAAAAATAAAATTTTCACTCTAAATAAAGGAGAAACAATATTATTTCCAGCAAGTATAAATCCTGTCTCTTATACACATCT
>SDWL01000513.1 GCA_004195315.1 Lutibacter sp. | reverse complement strand
AGATGTGTATAAGAGACAGGTTTTAATTCCATAATGAGAAATTGTTGCAGAATAACCTGCGCCATAAGATTTTAGCCAGTTCTCATTTATCATAAAATAATAAGCTTTATCAACCTCAGATTGTTCAATTTTTAAATGTTGTCCTAAAGCTCTAATATCAATAGCTTGTCGAGTGTCAGCATCAGTATGATTATATGTTTCTGTAATTAATGTTTTTCGTATTTTGTCTCTTTCGTAGATTGTCATTTAGTATTTTTTTTCGCTTGTTGCCAACGGTTTAGTACAAGGAAAGTTGCGGTTGATAAACCGTAATTTTCCGATGTATGTCGGTTTGTTTATATTTTAGTCGTATTGTTCTAATCATTAATATTTAGCAATTTTTTTTGTGCATTGTTACCCAAAGTTATTTTTCTAATATTTTCGGCTTACTGAATCTCCAAATACCTCAATTTGTTTAGAGTAATCTTTATTCAAATCAATTTTATTCAATTCAAAATGTTCCTCAGGAGTCAATTTTTCCATATACTCTTTTTCATATTCCAACTGTTTTCTGCCTTCGAATGAATTTATATCAAGACTGTTTTGAAATCTTTTATATTGTCTTTTTAGTGTTTCAGCCCAACTAACTTTCGGGAATCCTTTTGGTTTTTGCTCCTCAAAAAGTTCTTGATATACTAAAAAAGCACTATTGAAATCAAGTAAATCAATGTTAGAAATCCAACCTCTTGAACATAAAAAAACTGGTGACTCCCAAACAAAGAAATTACCTTTTTTCTCATAACTCCAAATATCATTTTTGTCGAATTCTTCAATTGCGTTATTCTCCTTTTTAGTTGTTATTCCATTATTAGTAATTGTCCATCGACCAATTTCAATATTTATATTTTGTTCATTTTTCATTTTGGTTGCAATTTTTTTTATTTTGGGTAACGGTTTAGGGTTATGATTTCGTGCGTGTAAATCCGCTAGGATTTTCAGGCTGTGAAATCAGGTTAAATATACAGAATGATAATCGGACAATTACCAAACCCAGCAATGAATTATACCCATTGTTGAACTAAACCTAAAGGTAGTTTTTTCGAGATAAAAATGAAATCACTACCTTAAAGGTTCATCTTAACAGTATGAAATTATGAA
>SDWL01000512.1 GCA_004195315.1 Lutibacter sp. | reverse complement strand
AAAAGCCGATGTAGCTCAGCTGGCTAGAGCAGCTGATTTGTAATCAGCAGGTCGTGGGTTCGAGTCCCTCTATCGGCTCAAAATAGATTATCTGAAAAGGTAATCTATTTTTTTTGTGCTAACATTTTTAAAAAAATCATTAATAAAAATCTAAAGGAGCCTGGATCAAGTCCAAAAGTTGGATCAAGTCCAAAAGTTGTGGGATTTTAAATTAGGCAAAAATATTCTGAAAAAAGATGGCATAAATAAGTTATCCTAACTAACTTTATGAACAATAATGTATACTACACAACAAAAAAATATTAAAATCCGTTTTCCATATTATTAATTCATTAAATTTGCTAAAAATCCTAACAGAACTATTTATATGCTAATTATTGGAATAGCCGGCGGCACTGGAAGCGGCAAAACAACCGTTGTAAATCAAATTTTACATGAATTACCCGCTGATGAAGTTTGTGTGATTTCACAAGATTCTTACTATAATAAAACAGTCAACTTATCTTATGAAGAGCGTACTAAAATAAATTTTGATCACCCAAAGGCCATTGATTTTGAATTGTTAGTTTCTCATTTAAATCAATTAAGAGAGGGAAAAATTATTGAACAACCAGTCTACTCTTTTATAACTCATAACCGTACAACAGATACCCTAATTACAAATCCAAGAAAAGTAATTATTGTTGAAGGAATTTTAATTTTAAATAATAAAGAATTAAGAGATATATTTGATATAAAAATATTTGTACATGCAGATACCGATGAACGCTTAATTAGACGTTTAAGACGCGATATTGAAGAACGAGGGCGCGATGTAAATGAAGTAATTACACGTTACAAAAACACGTTAAAACCTATGCATCAGCAATTTATAGAGCCAACAAAAAATTATGCCGATATTATTATTCCAAATGACAGATACAATACCGTGGCTGTTGATATTGTAAGAACTGTTATTAACAATAAGTTAAAATAAATGACTTTTAAGCAATTCAAAAATAAACCAATTATAAAATTTACAACTAATAGATATGTAATTATACTTTCTATTTTTATTGTGTGGATGGTTTTTTTTGATGAAAATTCATGGTTAAACCATAGAGAATTTAATAAAGAAATTAACAAACTTAAAAGTGAACAAGATTATTTAAATAGTGAAATTAAGCAAGATAAAGAGCTT
>SDWL01000112.1 GCA_004195315.1 Lutibacter sp. | reverse complement strand
AGATGTGTATAAGAGACAGAGGTAACTTATAGTGTAATTGAAACCAACTCCCTTATTATTTAAAAATACACGATTAAACCCTGGAACTTGAAGGTTTTTAAAATTGTCTGGATCTGTTGTGCTAATTAAATTATTGAAACTAATACTAGCACCTAAATATAAATTTTTAAATGTTTCAACTTTCATTCCAAAAACAAATTCAACCCATTGAGCGGTTAAATCTTTAAATTCAGTATTTGGCTCTAGGGCTTCGGGAATAAAATAAGTTCCATATATATTTGGAGTATAGCTATTTAAAGTTTGGTTGAAAAAACTAAAGCCATATCTTAAACCAACATAAATTTCATTATTCATTCCAATCCAATTTTCGTAGGCATTATAATTAAAACCTGCTTTTATATAAGAACCTTTTGTTGTGAAATTTAGATAATCTTCATTGGTAGTTTTATCCGAAAAACCAAGCTCAACGGCAGCATAATAATTTCTTAATACTCTATAATCACTAACTATTTCAATGCCTTTATTT
Organism: Lutibacter sp.; assembly: GCA_004195315.1. GTDB lineage: Bacteria > Bacteroidota > Bacteroidia > Flavobacteriales > Flavobacteriaceae > Lutibacter. Next base: position 6,260 of record SDWL01000112.1, on the reverse strand, counting down.
TTAGTTCCAAAAAAAGAATTTAAAGGTTTGTTTAAATCTACGCCAATTCTAATACCGTATTTTTCTTTTATTATTAAAGTATCTTGTTCTGTTTCTTGAGAGTTTACAGTTAAGGTAAATAGAATACTAATGAAAAATAGAAATATGTGCCGCTGTGTCATTTTCGATTATTGTATTATTAATGCTAATATTTTTTATCCAATTTGTTGTGTTACTTTCAATTTGTAAGTTTTCAAAAATAGTTTTATAACCACAAGAGCGTGATACAAAAACATCATTTCTTGTATAAGTGAAAATTATTTCGTCCTCAATTAGGTCTGATGAAAATTTATAAAATGTATTATCTTTAGTTAAATCTATAGGTAAAACAATTGAATCTAATGCTTGGTTTACATAAATACTGTCTTTGCCATCTGCCCAAACTGTTAAATTAGAAACTTGCTTTATTTCAGTTTGAATGTTATTATCATAAAAACGAATAATTAAACTAGGAGTAGTTGCTTCAATACATATATCATCCTTTTCACAACCTAGAATTGCTAAAAATGACACTAAAATTATAGTAATATACTTCTTCATTATTAATTTATTTTAGTTCTAAAAGCACTACATTTTCAACGTGATGCGTTTGTGGAAACATATCAACGGCTTGAGTTTTTAAAATGTTATATTGTTCTTTCATTAATGATAAATCACGTGCCTGAGTTGCAGAATTACAACTAACATAAACAATTCGTTTTGGTAAAATTTCTAATATTTTAGCAACAACATTTTTATGCATACCATCTCTTGGTGGATCAGTGATAATAACATCAGGTTTACCATGAGTTTTTATAAAATTGTTATTGAAAACATCTTTCATGTCTCCAGCAAAAAACTCAACGTTTTTAATGTTGTTTAATTGCGCATTTAGTTTAGCATCTTCAATAGCTTCTGGAACAGACTCTACACCAATAACCTTTTTTGCATTTTTGGCAACAAATTGTGCAATAGTGCCAGTTCCTGTATAAAAATCGTATACAACTTCATTGCCAGTTAAATTGGCAAATTCACGTGTAATTTTATACAATTCATAGGCTTGTGCAGAGTTTGTTTGATAAAATGATTTAGACCCAATTTTAAATTTTAAACCTTCCATTTCTTCAAAAATATGATCTCTTCCTTTGAATAAAAATATATTCTGATCGTATAAAGTATCGTTTCCTTTACTGTTTATTACATATTGAAGTGATGTAATTTGTGGAAATTTTTCAGAAAGTGCATTTAATAATCCTTCTCGTTTTACTTTGTCTTCTTTAAAGAATTGAATAACAACCATTATTTCACCAGTTGATGATATACGAAGCATAATAGTACGCAATAAACCATCTTGATCTCTTGGGTTGAAAAATTCTAAGTCTTTTTCAATTCCATAATCCTTTATGAAATTTCTAATTTGGTTTGAAGGATCTTCTTGTAAATGACATTTTTTGACATCTAATATTTTATCCCACATTCCTGAAATATGAAAACCACAAGCGTTTCTATTGTCAATTTCTTCACCAGAATTTAATTCTTCAAGCGTTAGCCAACGGCTATTTGAAAAAGAAAATTCCATTTTATTTCTATAAAAATAAGTGTTTTCGCAACCTAAAATAGGAGTAACCTCAGGTAATTCTAAATGTCCAATTCTTATAAGATTGTTTGTTACTTCTTTTTCTTTGTAAGCTAATTGATGCTCATATGCCATAAATTGCCATTTACAGCCACCACAGTGTTCAAAATGCTCACAAACAGGTTCCACTCTTTTATCAGAATATTTATGAAATTTAATTGCTGTGCCTTCAAAATATGCTTTACTTTTTTTACCTGTTCTTATATCAACAATATCGCCAGGAACTGTGTTTGTTAAAAAAATAACACGTCCGTCCGGGGCTTTTGCAACGGTTTTACCACGTGCTCCTGCATCAATAATTTCTATATTTTCAAAAATAGTTGGTTTCTTTGTTCTACGCATGTTGCAAATGTACTATTTTACGCATAAAAAAAGCACCTCTTAACTAGAGATGCTTTAAATATTATTTTCAATTGAACTATTTTATACTTTTCATATAAGCAACAATTGCAGCTAATTCATCTTCGGTCATGTCTTTAACAAAACCATCTAAGTTAATTTTCATTATTGCAACCTGACCTGGATCAGTATCAACAATTGCAGGAGATTCCCCTTTAAGAAATTTCATCATATTAGCATTTTGCTCAGTATATACCTTATTGATATCTTTTATTGAAGGGCCAATAACTTTCATATCAGGATTATGACAAGTAGCACACGTTTTTTCTGTAAATAATTTTTTTCCAAGTTCAAGATCAGCAGCAGAAGCTTCTTTTACTTCTTCTTTTACAGTTTCAACAGGTGTTTCAACTTCTTTTTTTATTTCTTCTTTTTTCTTTTCACCGCAACTCGTAAAAAATAATGCAGCTAATCCTAAAACTAATACCGATTTTTTCATTTTTTTTCATTTTTAGTTAAATGTAATTACAAATTTATTCAATTAATTTTAATGTTAATGTGATTTTTATAACAAAGTTTAAAAGAAATGATACCGTTTTATTTTGAAAAGAAGTTTAGACTAAAAATAAATATTTTGCAGACATATTGTATTTAAAATATTTTGTAATTTGCGAGTTAAATTAGGATGATTTCTCTCCAAAAGAAGGAATTGGAAAATTTCAATTTTTAAACTTTTATATCATGATGGTTTCAGAAAAAATCTCATCAGAACAAGCAATTAATTTAGAAGATAAATATGGTGCACATAATTATCATCCTTTACCAGTAGTATTAAATAAGGGAGAAGGTGTTTATGTTTGGGACGTTGATGGAAAACGGTATTACGATTTTTTATCTGCGTATTCAGCTGTTAATCAAGGGCATTGTCACCCTAAAATTATTAAAGCCTTACAAGATCAAGCAAGTACATTAACATTAACATCAAGAGCATTTTATAATGATATTCTTGGAAAATATGAGGAATATGTAACCAGGTATTTTGGTTTTGATAAAGTTTTACCAATGAATACTGGTGCTGAAGCAGTTGAAACGGCAATTAAATTGTGTAGGAAATATGCTTACGAGAAAAAAGGAATTGCTGAAAATAAAGCTGAGATTATAGTTTGTGAAAATAATTTTCATGGAAGAACAACTACCATCATTTCATTTTCTAATGATGAAGATGCACGTAAAAACTTTGGTCCTTTTACAGCAGGTTTCATTAAAATTGAATATAATAATTTAGAAGCTTTAGAAAATGCCTTAAAATCAAGCAATAATATAGCTGGATTTTTAGTAGAACCAATTCAAGGTGAAGCTGGGGTTTATGTTCCTTCCGAAGGATATTTAACAAAAGCAAAAGAGTTATGTGAAAAATATGATGTTTTATTTATTGCTGATGAAGTACAAACAGGTGTTGCAAGAACAGGGCAATTATTAGCGGTAGATCACGAAAATGTGAAACCAGACATCTTAATTTTAGGAAAAGCAATGAGTGGTGGAGTATATCCGGTTTCAGCAGTTTTTGCTAATGACCATATTATGAATGTAATTAAACCTGGTCAGCACGGCTCTACTTTTGGTGGAAATCCTTTAGCATGTGCCGTTGCTATAGCAGCGCTTGAAGTTGTGAAAGATGAAAAATTAGCTGAAAATTCTGAAAAATTAGGAGATCTTTTTAGAAGTGAATTACAAAAATTTATTGAGACCAATGAGTTGATAAAATTAGTGCGAGGTAAAGGTTTGTTAAATGCTATTGTAATAAATGACACAGAAGATAGTTCAACTGCTTGGGATATTTGTTTAAAGTTACGTGATAATGGTTTGTTAGCAAAACCAACTCACGGAAACATTATTAGATTTGCACCACCCTTGGTAATGAATGAAGAACAATTGCTAGATTGTGTTTCAATTATTAAAAAGACAATTACAGAATTTTAATCATAATAAAAAAGCAGCCAATTGGCTGCTTTTTTTATACTTAAAATTATCTCTTTCTTCTTTTCGAACCTTTATCAGTAGATCCAAAAGCACTTTTAGAATCAGGGCGTTTTCTCCCAAAACCACTAAAATCTCCTTCAGGTTTTCTATCTCTGCTTCTTTTTCTATCCCCACCTCTGTCACCTCTGTCACTAGAACTTCCACCATCTCTTCTTCCGCCGCTTCTTCCTGAACGTTTTTTCTCTGTTATTTCAACATTTACATTTCTACCTTCAAATTCAGCACCATTTTGTTTAAAAGAATCAATAGTTTCAGCTTGATAGTTTTTATCTAATTCAAAAAATGAAAAAGTATCTAAAATTTCAATTTGTCCAATTTCAATATTCTTAGCAATTTTTTGATCATTTATTAAACCAATTAATCTTGCTGGATTTAAATTATCTTTTCGCCCAATATTGATAAAGAAGCGTGACATGTTTTCATCATCTCTACGTTTTCCTCTAGTATCAGAATCTCTACCAGAACCCCTCATTTGATCACTGTCATTTAAGTCAGGAGCATTTTGATAGTATGATAAAAATGTATTGAATTCTAAAGAGACAAATCGTTTGATTAATTCTTCACGATCCAAACCTTCAAGCTTCTCATATATTGATGGTAAAAAACCGTTTATTTCTATATCATTTACTTTAATATCATGAACTTTATCAATTAACTTTAATAATTGATTTTGACAAATTTCTTTTCCAGTTGGTACAGGAGTACTCACAAATTGTTTTCCAATTAACCTTTCAATTGGACGAAGTTTTCCTTTTTCTCTAGATGTAACAATTGCAATAGAAATACCTACCTTTCCTGCGCGACCTGTTCTTCCACTACGGTGCGTATAAGATTCTATTTGGTCTGGTAATTTATGATTAATAACATGTGTTAATTCATTTACATCTAACCCTCTTGCCGCAACATCAGTAGCTACTAATATTTGTAAATGTTTTTTACGGAACTTTTCCATAACACTATCACGTTGTGCTTGAGATAAATCTCCGTGAAGCGCATCAGCATTGTATCCATCTTTTATTAATTTATCTGCAATTTCTTGTGTTTCTCTTCGAGTTCTACAAAAGATAATGCTATAAATATCAGGATTCACATCAGCAATTCTTTTTAAAGCGTTATATCTGTTTCTTTCAGAAACAACATAGTATTGATGTGATACTTGGTCTGAACCTTTATTTTTTTCACCAGAAGTAATTTCTACTGGTTTGTACATATAGTTTTTTGCTATACCTTCTACTTCTCTAGGAAATGTTGCCGAAAATAATAATGTTTGTTTTTCTTTTGGTGTTACTTCAAGAATTTTATCTAACTCATCTTTAAAACCCATGTTTAACATTTCATCAGCTTCATCTAAAACAAGCCATTGAATATTAGAAAGTTTTAATTGTTTTCTTTTAATTAAATCAACAGTCCTCCCTGGTGTACCTACAATAATATGAACACCTTTTTTAAGTTTTCTAATTTGATCTTCAATACTTGCACCACCATAAACTGCAGCAACACTAAAGCCTTTCATATATTTTGAAAATTCTTCAATATTTTTAGCGATTTGTAATGCTAATTCACGTGTTGGAGATAAAATGATAGCTTGGGTATCCTTACTATTAAGATCAATTTGTTCTAAAATTGGTAAACCAAAAGCTGCGGTTTTTCCTGTTCCTGTTTGTGCAAATGCTTTTAAATCTGCTTTTGAAGCAATAACTTGTGGTATTGCTTTTTCTTGTATTTCTGTAGGATTTTCATATCCCAAATCGGTTAAGGCCTTAATGATATTTTCATTAAGCCCTAAGTCTTTAAATGTAGTCATTCTGTATAAATTATTGATTTACAGATGCCCATCTATAAACCGGTTAAAAAACGTGCAAAGATACACTTAAAACTAATACGAAGATTAAAAAAGAAATTTATTTTAATTTGTTTATTTCAGAGGTTAATTTTTTAGAATCTAAATATGTAAACCCGTTTATAACAGTATCATCTTTGTTAATAATAATTGTTCTTGGATACTTGCTAGTTAAGTAGTTATGAGCAAAACTTTCTTTGGTTAACATAAATTGTTTTGTAATGTCAAGTAATTTTAAATTAGGTTCTAAGTTAATATTTTCAAAAGAAGTTTCCATATTAATACCAATAAATAAGATATTTGGGTACTGATTTTCTAAATATTTTATTCGACTCACTAAATATTCCGACGACATAAAAGCAGTTGACCAGAAATAAATAACAGAAT
>SDWL01000111.1 GCA_004195315.1 Lutibacter sp. | reverse complement strand
AGATGTGTATAAGAGACAGGTTTTGGTTTGTGTTGTTTTCTATAATTTGTTGCGCTGCACTTTTTAATAATTCACCATTTTCACCTTTAGCTTGCATACTAAAAGAATTATCTAAATAAACCGTAGTGTTAAAATTTTGATGTGTGGAATATTTCGAGAAATAGGGTTGTGCAAATGCTATGATTAAACTTGTGAATATTAATAATCGCGTTATTAAAATCAGCCATTTTTTTAAACGCGCACTTTTACGTGTTTGTTTTTCAATAGTTTTTAGAATTTTTACGTTGGTAAATGGAACTTTTACAAAGCGTTGTAATTGAAATAAATGAACAAGTATCGGAATGATAAGTAGCAGAAGCGCATATAAAATTTCTGGATGCTTAAATTGCATTGTTCATAAAGTTTTTCAAAGATATTAAAACCAAAGTTATTTACGAAAAATAGTTTTTAAAAATCCCTAAAGCGTAATTGCTAGCAATTGAATTTGCAAATTTCGGAAAATCAATAGTTGCATTGTCATTTGCTTTATCTGAAATAATTCGAATAATAGAAAATGGGACATCATATTCAAAACAAACTTGAGCAACTGCAGCGCCTTCCATTTCTACACAAGTAGCCGTTGGTATTAGTTTGTTTAATTTTTTTATTTTTTTTAAACTTGAAATAAACTGATCTCCACTAGCAATATCTCCAAGAACTACTTTTGGATTGATAATGTTAAAAAGCTGAGCATCTGTTACTTTTATATACTCATTGTAAGTTGCTAAAAATAAAGTTGTAGCTTCTTTAAGTTTTGAAGCATTTGTGGTTTTTAAGAATTTCTTCTTTAGAATTGGAATTTCTAATTTTTCGTAAAACGGACTCGCATTTAAATCGTGTTGGTACATATTATCTCCAATTACAACATCACCAATGTTTAAATCTTCTTTAATTCCACCAGCAACACCGGTAAAAATAATTTCATCAACATTAAAATCGTTAATTAATTGAGTTGTTGTAGCTGCGGAAGCTACTTTTCCCCAGCGAGAAAAAACAAGGACAACATTTTTATTAAATAAAGTGCCTTTATAATAGGTTCTCATACCTTTTTCGGTTGTTGAAACATCTTTAAGTTCGTGAAGTAAGGCTTGAATTTCTTCTTGCATTGCACTAATAATACCAATCATTTTTGTACTAATTTAATTGATGATTTTTCCATCTTTCATTTCTAATTTTCTGTCTGCCATATTAGCCAATTCTTCGTTATGTGTAACTATTACAAAGGTTTGGTTAAATTTATCTCGAAGCGTAAAAAATAATTCGTGTAGTTTTTTTGCTGAAGCTGAATCTAAGTTTCCACTAGGTTCATCAGCAAAAATTACATCAGGATTGTTAATTAAAGCTCTGGCCACAGCTACACGTTGTTGCTCACCACCAGAAAGTTCGTTCGGTTTATGGTGAATTCTGTCTGATAGCCCTAAAAAATCTAACAATTCTTTTGATTTTTTTTCTGCTTCACTTTTTGAAGAATTTCCAATATAAGCTGGAATACAAACATTTTCTAAAGCTGTAAATTCTGGAAGTAATTGATGAAACTGAAAAATAAAACCAATATGCTGATTTCTGAATTTTGACAATGATTTATCCCTTAATTCCAATAAGTTTTGATTGTTAATGGTTAAGGTAGAATTTTTAGATTCTGTGGTATTGTCTAGAGTTCCAAGTATTTGTAAAAGTGTTGTTTTTCCGGCACCAGAAGGGCCAACAATAGCAACTATTTCACCTTTTTTAATGGATAAACCAACACCTTTTAAAACTTCTAAATCACCGTAAAATTTATGTATATTTTTAGCTTCTATCATTGTATAAAATAATAGCGTGAAAATACACAATTAAATTAGAATTACAACCAAGTTTTAAGTTTGTTATAATCTAAATAGTAGATCATTTTTAACGAAAAAATATTCATAACGGGTTCTTTAAAAAGGTTGTCTAAGTTGTCAGAGAAATTTAAATTTGATTGAGTATCTTCATTAAAAATAGAATTTCTGTATAAAACAACTAATTGACTTCCAGGTGCAAATTCCCAAGAATAACTTAAATCTAAATTCCAAATATTGTAATTCACATCGTGAATTTCATTGTAAGAACTAGCATTTAATCCACCATCATTATTTAATTCAAAATAATATGAGTCATATTTTACTGGAGACCAATAATGTCTAAATGAAAGTGCTAAGGACGATTTGGTATTAAAACTTAGTTTACTTGATATGGTGTTTATGATAGATTTAAAATCACGATTTCCAAAAATAATTCTACCATCTTCTAAATCATTTACATACCCTTTGTTATTTAAATATTTTCTAGTTTCAAATTTGTAAACTATTTGAAATTTATTTGAAAATCTGTATCTCGGAGAAAATTCAAAGCCATAATATTTATTTTCATCATTGTATCTTTTTAGATAGAAGAAACGCATGTCAAGCGCAAATTTATTTCTATAATCTGTAGAAAACCATGCTCTAGAAAACATTCGTGCATTTTCTTTAAAAAATCTACCTTCTATACGAGGTTCATAAAAATCGTTTTGTTTACCAATATTTGATTCAAGTTTTGCACCAAAAGCAAACCTATTAGTTGTAGCAAAGAAAGTACTAAGTTCAAAGTTGTTTCTAGAATAGGTGTAAGGTTTGTTTTGATAACCCAAAAACCATTCAAAATCTACTCTAATATTATTAAAAGATTTAGTTGGTTCAAATATTCGGTAAGAAATTTCTCCAAAGTAATTTGCAAAATTATTATTATTCTGAAAGCCTAAATCTTGAATGTCATATTTGTTGTCACTTGCTGAATACCCAATTTCATATTGATAATTTCCGTGTGTTTTTGCCAATCGTAAAAATGTTGAATAACCTGATGTGTTTTTACCATTTTCAAAAATATTACTAATTTTATAACTCCCTGTTGCATTGTATTTGTTGCCTTTGTTAGAAATATCAAAAAGAAAAGCTGTTACATTAGCATCTCTACCATAACCATTTCTTAATACATTGGTATTTACTAAACTTATGGATGAATTCTTATTGAATTGTTGATCTAATATAACAACATTATAATTAGCAAATGGTTCAGTTACTTCAGTTCTAATTTCATCTGTTTCTGTATTTTTTATTCTAGCGGAAGTTTTTTCAGTAATTGCATTAAAAACCCCTATACCTAAACCTTTTTTAATTCGTCCAGATAGTTTTATTGCATTTATCATATTTACTTTTGAAGGGTTGTCAACAATTTCTTCAGTATCGGCTAAATTTTCTTCAATAGTTTCATAACCAATGGGTTCATTTCCTACTCTTCGCGAATAAAATAGATTTCCTTTGTCAAAAAGTTCTGTTCCTTCAGTGAAAAATGAACGTTGTTCTGAGTAACGTTGTTCAAAAGGGCTTAAATTTAAAACTTGATTATCAAAGGCAGTTTGACCGAAATCTGGTATCAATGTAACATCAAGTGTAAAACTTTCATTGATACCATATTTTAAATCTAGTCCAATATTATTATCAAATTCAGAAACACCTTCAAATGTTGTGTATGTTGATGAAGCATAAGGTGAAAAATTTAAGCGAGTAGGAGGTTTAATATTTTTAATATTATTGATTAAACCGGAATATTGAGCTGATATTCCCTTTTTTTTGTCAATATAATTCCAAGTATATTCCTCATTTAGATTACTTATTTTTCTGCTGAAATTTATTCCCCACGGTTGATCGTTAGAATTTGAAAAACGTAATGTGGAATAAGGAATTTTTATTTCAACAACCCAACTGTTTGCATTAACTTTAACATTGCTTTCCCAAACAGCATTCCAACTAAAATCTTCATCATCTGAAGTTACTTTTGCATCAGATTGAGATCCAGTACTCGTTACCGCAAAATACGTATCGTTTTGGCCATCATTATTTGGGTTGATAGCTACTAATAAGAAATCTACATTTCCAATTTCGTCTCTACTACCAAACTGCATAGGAATTTGTTCTGGTTTATCATCATACATAGTAGCTCCAAAATAAATAGCTTCGTCATCATAAGCAATCTTAACAATTGTTTTTTTATTTTCTCTTTCCTTTCCGCCATCACCTGGGTGTAACATTACAAAATCTTTAGCGATATCTGCATTTTGCCAAAAAACCTCATTTAAAACACCATCAATTGAAGGCGCTTCACTAATGCGTATTGCATTAATAGATTTTTTATTGAGCTGGGCATTAGAATAAGTAAAAGAAAGGAGGCAAAATATCAAGAAAAACGTCTTCATTATTTATTAAAATAGCTTATTTGAAATTAAGAGCTAAAATATTTAACATATAGAAGAAATCGTCTTAAATAAATGTTAATAAACTTATTTTATAAATAGTAAAATATTGAGTAACAGATTTAAAAGAAGAGATGAAATAGTTTATTTAACTTTTGCGAAACCAATTTTTTGCATTATTATAATCAATGTAATATACCATACGTAATGAAAAATTATGCAGCATAGGTTCTTTAAAGAAATTATTTAAATTGTCTTTAAAGTTTAAGTCTGAAAATTCATCCTCATTAGAAAGTGAATTTCTGTATAAAGCAATTAACTGACTTCCTGGCGCAAATTCCCAAGTGAAATTAAGATCGAAATTCCAAGTGTTATAATTAATATCATGATTTTCAGAATAATTATGTTCTGATAAGCTTCCATCTTCATTTAATAAATAATATTGGTTGTTATATTTAACGGGTGACCAATATTGCCTTAATGTTAATGCTAAAGCAGCTTTTGTGCTGAAATTGTATTTTCCGGAAATTGAATTTGTTACTGATTTTGAATCTCTAATTCCAAAAATTACATTATTACCATTCTCTTCATCAACTTCACCAAAATCATTTAGCCTATTAACATAACCTCTATCGTTATTATCTAAAGAATATCCTAATTCATAAATAAATGATAATTTATCATTTACTCTATATCTTGGAGAAATTTTTGAATAAATAAAAACGTTGTTATTTTTAATTCTCTTTGAGTAAAAAAAGAATGCACTTAAGGCTAATTTTTTTCTATAATCAGTAAAGAAACGTTGGTTTATACCTATTCTAGAGCTTTTCATAAAATAACGTCCTTCAACTCTAGGTTCGTAATAATCGTATTGATTTCCTAGGCTTGCCTGAATATTTCCTCCAAAAGAAGTTTTTGTTTTTTTTGTTTGAAACGAATAGTTAAGGCCAATATCATTTCCGGTATAAACATTAGGTTTGTATAAATACTCAAGTTCTGACCAGAATGTTATTCGATAAGAGTCAAAATTTTCAGTTGGTTCAAATATTCTGTAGGAGATTTGACCTTCGAAATTGCTAAAATTATTTCTTCGTTGAAAACCTAAATCGTTTTTATCAAACTTTTTATCTTGTAAATTGTGCTCAATGCCATACTGCCAATTTCCGCTTACTTTACCAATTTCAATACTTGAAATAAATCCATCAGATTTTACACCAAACTCATTAATAGTACTCATTCCAACACCACCATTTAGATTGTATTTGTTTGTTTTATTAGATAAATTAAAAAGTAAGGCAGATACATTTGCATCTCTAAAAGAACCATTTCTTAGCACGTTAGTATTTACAAAACTAACAGATGAATTTTTATTAAACTGTTGATCTAAAACTACAACACTGTAATTTGTAAAAGGTTCGGTTACTACTTTTCTAATTTCATCAGTATCTAAATTTTTAATTTTTGCGTCAGTTTTTTCGGTAATAGCATTAAAAATACCAATTCCTAGCCCCTTTTTTGTTCTACCAGAAATTTTAATTGCATTTAGCATATTAACACTGGTTGGATTGTCTATAATTTCTTCATTATCTGCTAAATTGGCTTCATCATAATATGCAGATGGGAAGTTTCCAATTCTTCTGGAATAGAAAAAGTCACCTTTGCTAAAAAGTTCAGTTCCTTCTGTGAAAAATGACCTTTTTTCAGAATACTGTTGTTCAAAAGGACCTAAATTTAAGGTGATATCATCAAAAGCAGTTTGTCCGAAATCAGGAATAAGAGTTGCGTCTAAGGTGAAACTTTCATTAATGCCATATTTAACATCAACTCCATAATTGGTATTAAATTTGTTGGTTTTATCAAAAGTTGTATGAGATGATGATGCATAAGGGTAAAAACTTAATCTAACAGGAGGTTTTATATCTTCTAAACCAGTTAATATGCCCGCATATTGTTGAATGGCACCATTGGTTTTATCAATGAAATTCCAAGAGTATTGTTCTTTACTATTTTGAAATCTTCTGTGAAAATTTAAACCCCAAGTTTGTACTTTTTCATCTGAAAAACGTAATGCAGAATAAGGTATTTTAATTTCAACAATCCATCCATTTTCAACAATTTTAACGGCACTTGTCCAAACGCCATTCCAGCTAAAATCTTCATTATTGATAGTGCTTTTTGCATCAGCTTGATTTCCTGTTGCTTGGACAAAAAATTCAGTGTCATTTTGATTGTCATTATATGTATTAATCATTATACCAAACCAATCTACTTGGGCAAAATTATCTCTAGTAGCAGATTCCATTGGAATATCTTTAGCATTATCATCATAAAGAAAAGCACCAAAATAAATAGCCTCATCATCATAAATAATTTTAACCTTTGTTTTTTTATTTTCAGGTTCTTTATCTCCAGTTCCTGGTCTAAACATTACAAAATCTTGTGCAACTTCGGCATTAAACCAAGCGTCATCATCTAAATTTCCATCAATAATTGGT
>SDWL01000511.1 GCA_004195315.1 Lutibacter sp. | reverse complement strand
AATTAGTAGTTATATTTTTAATTTAAATATTAATAACGCTAAAAATTCTAATGATGAAAAAAATTGCATTCCTTTTATTCCTAATTATTTCGATAGTTTCTTGTAAAACAGAAAACAAAAAAGGTGAAGACGTAATAGAAACAAAAATTATTGAAACACCAATGTTGGCAATAGGCGAGTTTGACACAAAAGCAGGTGAATTTGTAAACAAAGAAGTTCAAATTAAAGGTATTGTAGATCACGTTTGTAAACACGGTGGAAAAAAAATACTAATGGTTACAGATGATGGGGATGTACACGTAACATCTAATGAAAGGTTTGACGAAGCATTAAAAGGAAATGAAATTACTTTAACTGGAGTTGTAGCTGAAGAAAGAATTGATGAGTCAACTTGTTTACAGATGGAAGAAGATAACATTAAAAGTCATTCTGAAGGTGCTTCAAACAAAGAACAATTTGAAGCTAAAACAGCACATATACAACAATATAGAAATCAAATGAAAGCTAATAATAGTGATCATATTTCTAATTATTCTTTAAAGTATATATCACATACAAAAGCTGAATAGCTGGATTTTAATATGAAAATAGTACGAAAATGGAGTAGAATTCTTCATAGAGATATTGGTTTCTTTTTTATTGGAACCACATTAATTTATGCCATTTCTGGTATTGCTTTAAATCATATGGCAGATTGGAATCCTAATTATTCAGTTGAAATAAGCCAGTTTGAAACTTCCATAAATTTAAAAAAAACAGCAACTACAAAAGATCACATTTTAATTTTATTAGATAAAATTAACAATAGAAACAATTACAAAAGTCACTACTATCCTGATGCAAATAATATCAAAATTTTCTTAAAAGGAGGTTCTTCTGTATTTGTAAATGTTAAAAGCGGTAAAGGAATGGCTGAGTATTTAAAAAGACGACCTGTTTTTTATGAATCTAATTATTTACACTACAATCCTAACCGTTTTTGGACTTGGTTTTCAGATATTTATGCTCTTGCGCTTATTTTATTTGTAGTGACATCATTTTTTATAACAAAAGGTAAAAAAGGAATTACAGGACGAGGTGGAGTTTATACTTTACTTGGAATACTAATTCCCTGTCTCTTATACACATCT
>SDWL01000110.1 GCA_004195315.1 Lutibacter sp. | reverse complement strand
AGATGTGTATAAGAGACAGGTTTAAAGTTTCCTTTTCTATATTTGCACTCGAATTAATTTAGTGAGTTTAATTTTATGAAGGATACAATACTAAAAAAATCTGGAGAAATATTTTTGAAATTTGGTTTTAAAAGTGTTACTATGGATGATATTGCCAACGAATTAGCAATATCAAAAAAAACCATTTACAAGTTTTTTAAAAATAAAGAAGAACTTGTTGAAGAGACAGTGACATATATGCATGAAACTATGCATACTGAGGTTTTAAAAATTTATGGTCTAGGACATAATGCTATTAAAGAGAATTTTGAAGTAAAAAAAGTATTTAGTGGTTTTATGCAAAATTCTGACGATTCACCTATTTATCAATTAAAAAAATATTATCCAAAGACTCATGATAAAATGATGTCTCAGGAATTTTGCATGTTTGAAGATTGTCTCATGAGTAACATTGAAAAAGGGATTAAAGAAGGCTTATATAGAGCAGATATTATTGAAGACCAAGTCACAAAGTTTTACTTTTCATTAATTATGAGTGTCCACGATTCAAACCTTTATACGTATAATAAAAACACCATTAGTAAATTAGAATTAAATGTTCTTGAATATCATACAAGAGCCATTGCTACTGAAAAAGGAATTAAAGTATTAGAAGAACAATTAGAAAAAACCAGATTTTAAGAATGAAAAAAACAATAGTGCTTTTTATAGGAATCCTTGCAAGCCTAACACTCAATGCTCAAGAAAATATATCCTTATCGCTTAATCAAGCAGTTGAATATGGGTTGAAAAATAGTTATTCAGCTATTAACGCATCACGAGATATTGATGCTGCCAAAAGAAAAAAATGGGAAACTACAACTATTGGTTTGCCTGAAATTACAGCAAAAATTGATTATCAAAACTGGATTAAACAACAAGTCTCTTTAATTCCTGCTGAATTTTTTGGTGGCAACCAAGGTGAATTTGCAGAAATAGCTTTTGGAACAAAACATAACATGAATGCATCAGCTACTTTAAATCAATTAATTTTTGATGGTTCTTATTTAGTTGGGTTACAATCTGCAAAAACTTATTTAAAAATTTCTGAAAACGCAAAAGAAAAAACAGATCTTGGCATTAGAGAAGCTGTTATTAATGCATACGGAAATGTACTTTTAAGTGAAGAAAGCATTTTAATTTTAGAAAAAAATATAGCAACATTAGAGAAAAATTTAGAAGAAACCAATAAAATTTATTTAAATGGTTTTATTGAAGAAGAAAATGTTGAACAACTTAAAATAACTTTAGCTTCAGTTAAAAGTCAACTTTCTAAAACAAAAAAGTTAAAAAACAT
This sequence comes from Lutibacter sp., assembly GCA_004195315.1. Lineage (GTDB taxonomy): Bacteria > Bacteroidota > Bacteroidia > Flavobacteriales > Flavobacteriaceae > Lutibacter. The sequence goes on along the minus strand of SDWL01000110.1, from coordinate 5,527 downwards.
AGCTTATAAAATGCTTAATATTACTTTGGGAATTGATATTGCCACTTCTGTAAAATTAACAGATACATTATATAAATTAGTTGAAGAAAACCTTAATTTAGAATTGCTTTCTTCAAACTTAACTATTGAAAATCATGTTGACTTTAAAATTGCCAAAAACACTGAAAGATCTAATGAACTTTTAATGAAATTAGAACAAAGTAAAGCATTACCTACATTAAAAAGTTTTGTAAATTTTGGATATGCAGGTTTTGGTGAAAACTTTGATTTCCTAAAAAAAGAACAAAAATGGTTTGACTCTTCTTTACTTGGTGTTAGTTTAGAAATTCCTATTTTTAGTAGTTTCGCAAGAAATTCTAGAACTCAACAAGCTAAAATTGAATTAGAAAAAGCAAAAACAAACCTTACGCTAACCGAACAAAAACTATTACTTCAATTAGAAACAGCTAAAACAGAATATAAATATAGCATTGAAGAATTTGAAACTTCAAAACAAAATTTAGCTTTAGCTGAACGTATTGAAAATAAACAACAAATTAAATTCTTTGAAGGAATTTCAACAAGCTTTGAACTCTCTGAAGCTCAAAGACAATTATACACAATGCAACAAAGCTATTTACAAACAATGCTCAATATAATTGCAAATAAAGCTGCTTTAGATAACGCATTAAACACACCAATTAATAACTAGAAAATAAATACAATGAAAAAAATAATAGCTCTTTTTATAACTTCTACTCTTTTAATCTCTTGTGGAGAAAAAGTAAAAAAATCTTCGTTAGAAGAATTAAACACTCAAAAAACAACTTTAATAAGTAAAATTGATAGTTTATCTATTCAATTAAAAACAATTGAAAGTGAAATTTCAAAATTAGATGATAGTAAAAAATTACAAATAGTAACAACCCTACCTGTTAAAAATGGTACTTTTAAACATTATCTCGTAGTTCAAGGTGTGGTTCTAGCAGAAAAAAATATTGAACTTCGCCCTGAATTAGGTGGAACAGTAATTGCAATTTATGTAAAGGAAGGACAACGAGTTACTGCTGGTCAAACTTTAGTACAGTTAGATGATTCATCTATAAAAAATAGTATTGATGAACTAAACACTCAACTAACCTTAGCTATTACAACTTTTGAACGTCAAGAACGTCTTTGGAATCAAAAAATAGGTTCTGAAATGCAATTTTTACAAGCAAAAGCACAAAAAGAAAGTTTAGAAAACAACTTGGCTACTTTAAAAACTCAGGCTAAAAAAATGAAAATTAGCGCTCCTTTTAGCGGTATTATAGATGAAATTTTTCCAAGAAATGGAGAATTAACAAACCCACAAATGCCAATTGTTCGCTTGCTAAATTTAGACAATGTTTATGTTGAAGCTGATGTAACAGAAACCTATTTACCTGTTTTAAAAGTAGGAACAGAAACTGTAGTTAATTTCCCTTCAATTCATAAAAAAATTGAATCTAAAGTTGCTCAAATTGGGAATTATATCAATCCTGATAATAGAAGTTTTAAAACAAGAATTAATCTTTCAAATAAAGATCAAAGTATAAAACCAAATTTATTAGCAGATATCAAGTTTTTAGATTTTAAAGCTGATGGAGTTATAATTCCTTCAACTATAGTTCAACAAGATCAGAATGGTAATAATTATGTTTTTACTATTAAAACTGAAAATGGTGAACATACTGTTGTAAAAAACATAATAACGGCTGCTAAAGAATACAATAATGAAATTTATGTTAGTGAAGGTTTAGCTGAAAATGACACTATTGTAAATGAAGGAGCCAGACAAGTACAAGCAGGTGAAATTGTTAAAATAAATGCGAATTAAATCTGAAACTAACTTAGAACAGTATTACAAATGAGTAAAGTATTAAAAGAATTTAAGATATCAACCTGGTCGATACATAATAAAATGACCGTTTTTGTGTTGATTGGAATGATTTTTATAGCTGGTATATTTTCATACCAAAGTATGCCTAGAGAAGCCTTTCCTGAAATTGTAGTTCCGCAAATTTATGTTTCAACACCTTATCCCGGGAACTCGGCACTTGACATAGAAAAATTAATTACTAGACCTTTAGAGAAAGAAATAAATGGAATTTCAGGGGTTGATGAAATTATTTCAACTTCTATTGAAGGTTTTTCTATAATTGAAGTAAAATTTGATTTTAGTATGTCTCCAACAGAAGCTTTACGAAAAGTAAAAGATAAAGTTGATGCAGCAAAATCTGATAAAGATTTCCCAACAGACTTACCTGCTGATCCAACAGTACAAGAAATGAATTTCGCCGAATTAATGCCCATAATGAACATTAATTTATCTGGTGATTTTTCAATGGATCAGCTAAAAGAATTTGGAGAATACTTAGAAGATGAAATTGAAAAAGTTCCTGAAATTTCTAAAGTTGATATCCGTGGTATTCAAGATAAGGAAATGGAAATAAGTGTTGACTTGTACAAAATGGAAGTCTCACAAATTAGTTTTAATGACATTGCTCAAGCCATTCAAAATGAAAACATGACCGTTTCTGGTGGTGATTTACTAGAAGAAGGATTGCGTAGAAATGTACGAGTTATTGGCGAATTTAAATCCGCTAAAGAAATAGCAGATATTATTGTAAAACAAGAAAATAACAACATTGTTTACTTACGCGATATTGCAAACGTAAACTTTAAAGAACAAGAAAAGCAAAGTTATGCACGTGAGTTTTCACAGCCAGTAGTTATGCTTGATGTAACAAAGCGTGGTGGCGAAAATTTAATAAACGCATCTACTCAAATTGATGCTATTATTGCCAAAGCAAAAGAAGGTTATTTCCCTCATAACTTATACATTTCTAAAACAAATGATATGACCAACGACACCAAAACAATGGTTGCCGATTTGGAAAACAGCATTATTTTAGGAATTATATTAGTGGTTTTAGTATTGCTCTTCTTCCTTGGGATTAGAAATGCACTTTTTGTAGGAATTGCAATTCCACTATCTATGTTTATCTCATTTATTGTACTGAGTGCCATTGGTGTTACTTTAAATACAATGGTTTTATTCTCCTTGGTAATTGCCTTGGGAATGTTAGTAGATAATGGTATTGTGGTTGTTGAAAATGTATATAGATTATTAGATGAAGGGTATTCAAAAATTGACGCAGCTAAACATGGTGTTGGTGAAGTTGCTATGCCAATTATTGCATCAACAGCTACAACATTAGCAGCTTTTTTACCATTGGCTTTTTGGCCTGGAATGATGGGTGAATTTATGCGTTACTTACCAATAACTTTAATTATAGTTTTAAGTTCTTCTTTATTTGTAGCATTAATTATCAATCCAATGTTAACTTCAGTTTTTATGAAAATAAAAGAAGATGAAGTTAATTTTAAAAAAGTACTGCTTTATAGTTCTATTATCTTTTCTATAGGAGTTATATTTATAATTTTAGGATTAGTTACAGATACTAAAAGCCTAAATACCATTGGTTTATTAATGGTGTTGGCGGGTTTATTAAGAGTTGTAAATACCAAACTATTGACACCAGCAACAATGTGGTTTCAAAATATATATTTACCAAAACAAGAGAATTTATATGAACGTACTTTACGTTTTACGTTAAAAGGTAAAAAACCAAGAAGGTTTCTTTTTGGGACTTTTGGTTTATTAATTCTTTCTTTTATGTTATTCGGAGCATTTCCACCTAATGTACTTTTTTTCCCTGAAACACCTCCAAAGCAAGTATATGTTTATGTGGAATATCCTATTGGAACTGATATTGAAGTGACCAATAATCTTTCAGTAGAAATTGAAAATAAAATTCAAAATTATTTAAAGAAATATGAAATAAATGGTGATAATTTTTTAATTACTTCAGTTATTGGACAAGTTGGTGAAGGAACAAGTGACCCAAATCAAGGTCAACAAGGTGGATCATCACCAAATAAAGCTCGAATAACAGTAGATTTCGTAAAATTTATGGATCGTGATGATATTCATACGGATGATGTTTTAATTGAAATTAGAAGTTTGCTTCAAGAATATCCAGGGGTAAATATTACTGTAGACAGACCTTCCGATGGGCCTCCAACAGGTGCACCAGTTAATATTGAAGTTTCAGGTGAAGATTATAATCAATTGTTAATTACTTCAGAAGCTATAAAACAATTTATTAATGAAGCCAATATTTTAGGTATTGAAGATTTAAAATTAGATGTTGAACAAGGTAAACCTGAATTGCCAATTATTATTGACAGGCAAAAAGCACGACGTTTAAATGTTTCAACCGCACAAATTGGTGATGCGTTAAGAACCTCTTTATTTGGAAAAGAAGTTTCTACTTTTAAAGATGGTGAAGATGATTATCCTATTAACATTCGTTTAATGGATAAATACCGTTACAATAAAGACATGTTAATTAATCAAAAAATTACCTTTAGAAACCAAAACGATGGTAAAATAGTTCAAGTACCTATTTCAGCTGTAGCACACTCCGAAAAATCATCAACATTTAGCGCTGTTAAGCGTAAAGATTTAAAAAGAGTAATTACCATATTTTCTAATGTCCTTGAAAATTACAATGCAACTGAAGTTAATGACCAAATTAGAAAATCTTTAGAAAATTTTAATTTACCTAAAAATGTTTCTATTTCCTTTACTGGTGAGCAAGAAAAACAAGCCGAAGAAATGGCCTTTTTAAGCAAAGCTTTATTAATTGCAGTATTTTTAATTTTCTTAATTCTTGTCGGTCAATTTAACTCAACTTCTACACCAATAATAATTTCTTTATCTGTTGTATTAAGTTTAATTGGTGTGTTACTTGGGCTCATTGCTTTTAGAATGGACTTTGTGATTATGATGACTATGATTGGTGTCATTTCATTAGCTGGTATTGTTGTTAATAACGCAATTGTACTGATAGATTATACCATATTAATAATGCAACGCAAACGAATTGAACAAGGTTTAGAAGAGGGTATTTTAACCAAAGAATTAATTTTTGAAAGTATTGTTGAAGGTGGTAAAACTCGTTTAAGACCTGTTTTATTAACAGCAATTACTACGGTTTTAGGATTGTTACCATTAGCAATAGGAATTAATATAAATTTCATGACCTTATTTACAGAGTTTGATCCTCAGTTTTATATTGGAGGTGAAAATGTTGTTTTCTGGGGACCAATGTCATGGACTATTATTTTTGGATTAACATTTGCAACTTTCTTAACATTAATAATAGTTCCGGTAATGTTTTCAATATTAAATAACTTTAAATTATGGTTAAATAGGAAACAATAGATAATAATAGTCAGTCTGAGCCTGTCGAAGGCATTTTGTTTAAACCAAGAAAAACTTCGACAAGCTCAGTTTGAAATCCTATTTTAGACCAAAACTGGTTCTTTTATTAATAAATATTTATGGAAAACCAAAAATCATATACCGTTGATGAAGCTACTAAAGCTTTAGAACATTTTTGTGCATACCAAGAACGGTGTCACAAAGAAGTTGAGCAAAAATTATACGATTTAAGCA
>SDWL01000109.1 GCA_004195315.1 Lutibacter sp. | reverse complement strand
CACAATTTAGAGGTGTTAGAAATGTAGAGTTCTTTCTCTTTAGACTAACAAATATTTTTGCGTAAAACTAAAATCCCACAACTTTTGGACTTGATCCCTCACTAGGTAAAATATTTTCAAACTGATAGCTATCAATTGATGAGAACGGTCTAATTAAAATTTAAATGAAGATTAGGGTAAACCAATAGTTCTGGTTGGGTCATTAAATCTTGTTGATCCACTAACAGTTTCATCAGCAGTTAAGAAATATGTGCTAAAGTAATTAATCAGTTAGAGCGCGAAAAATTGATTAAAAAAAGATAATAAAATAAAAAAACCTTTTACATTTCTGTAAAAAGTTTTTTGTCGGGGTGGCAGGATTCGAACCTGCGGCCTCCACGTCCCAAACGTGGCGCGATAACCGGGCTACGCTACACCCCGAATAATTTCGGACTGCAAATATAAAACTATTAATATATTAAACAAGCAATTATTCAAAAATTAGTTTGTAAGGTCTTTCTATAGCTTCTTGTAATTCATAAATTCCAATATTTCTACTTTTTCTGATGGTTTCTTTTCCTTCAAAAAATACAATTATTGTTGGTTCAACAAAAGCGCTATATTTGGCAGCTACTTTAGGTGAAAAGTTTAAATCAATGGTATAAAAATTAACTTTGGGAAAATTGTTAATCAATAAATTTTTAACTTTTGGCTCTAACGATTCTCCAACACTACAAGAAATAGTATTAAAATAAAGCAATACGGCAATCTTAGACTTTAAGATTTTCTCAAGTTCCTCGAGTGAATTTACAGAGTTTGATTTGGTCATAATACTAAAAATAATAAAGTGTAAATTTACATTAAAAATAGATTATTTGGCTATTATGGAAACTATTAAAGACACTAAGAAGTTTGAATACATTGAAACAATATTTAAAAAGCAAAAAGAAAACCAGTTTACAGTTGCCAATAAACCCATTGTTGAACGAAAGGAAAAATTAAAACAACTAAAAAAAGCAATTGAAATAACGTTTAGAGATGAGATTAGAAAAGCCTTGTTTTTTGATTTTAAAAAACACCAATCGGAATCGGATCTTTCAGAAATTTATCCTATAATCAGCGAAATTAATCATACACTAAGTCACTTATATAATTGGACGAGAAAGCAACGTGTTAAAACACCTATCGCATTAGTAGGTTCTTCATCACATATACAATATGAACCTAAAGGAGTTTGCCTAATAATTTCACCTTGGAATTTCCCATTTAATCTTACTTTTGGACCATTAATTTCAGCTGTAGCAGCTGGTAATACTGTGATACTTAAACCTTCAGAACACACCCCTCACTCTTCTAATTTGATTAAAAAAATAATAAGATCTATTTTTGATGAAGATGAAGTTTGTGTAATAGAAGGCGCTATTGAAACTTCAAAACATTTATTAGCTCTACCTTTTAATCATATTTTCTTTACAGGATCTCCAAACATTGGTAAAGTTGTTATGGCTGCTGCATCCAAAAATTTAACTTCAGTAACGTTAGAACTTGGTGGGAAATCTCCAACAATTATTGATGAAACTGCCAACATAAATACAGCTGCAAAACGCATAGTTTGGGGAAAATTTTTAAATGCAGGTCAAATATGTATAGCGCCTGATTATATTTTTGTTCATGAAAGTAAAACAGAAGCATTGGTTAAAGCAATGCAATTACATATAAATTTATTTTTTGGTGAAGAGGCTAAAGACTCAGATGCATTTCCAAGAATTGTAAATAAAGAACATACAAAACGAATTATTAATCTTATTGAAGATGCTAAAACCAAAGGAGCGAACATAGCAATAGGAGGCAATAGTTCAGTAGAAGATAAGTATATACAGCCAACAGTAATTTCAAATGTTCCTTTTAATTCAGAAATTATGGAACATGAAATTTTTGGGCCAGTTTTACCAATTATTGATTTTAAGGATATTAATGAAGTGATTACACAAATTAATAACAAAGAAAAACCATTGGCTTTATATATTTATAGTAGTAGTAAAACTAAAATTAAGCATCTTATTAAAAACACAAGAGCTGGTGGAACTTGCGTAAATAATAACGACATTCATTTTTTTAATAGTAATCTTCCTTTTGGAGGCTCTAATAATAGTGGTATTGGAAAATCTCACGGTATCTTCGGATTTCAGGAATTTTCAAATGCTAGAAGCGTTTATACCCAGCATATTAATGGAGCTCTTGAATTATTAATGCCGCCTTACAGTAATTTCAAACAAAAACTGATAAATTTAACCATAAAATGGTTTTAAAAACCTTCTGATGAAAGAAACACAAGAAGAATATGATTACGTAATTGTAGGTAGTGGATTTGGAGGTGCTGTTTCAGCTTTACGGCTGTCTGAAAAAGGATACAAGGTTTTAGTTATTGAAAAAGGGAAGTGGTTTCAAAAAAAAGATTTCCCAAAATCTAATTGGAATTTAAAAAAATGGCTTTGGTTACCAACATTTCGATTTTTTGGGATTTTTAAAATGACAATGTTAAAAGATGTAACTATTGTAAGTGGCACAGGAGTAGGTGGAGGTTCTTTAGTTTACGCCAATACACTCCCAAGACCTCATAAAGCTTTTTACAGTAGAGGAAACTGGAAAGGTTTAACGGATTGGGAAACAGAATTAGAACCGCATTATACTGAAGCTGAACGCATGTTAGGTGCAGCAAAAAATCCAAAATTGTTTGATTCAGACAAAGCGCTTTTTGAGCTTGCTAAAATTTATAATAAAGAAAATGAATTTGAAGCTGCAAATGTTTCTGTGTTTTTTGGAGAACCAGAAAAGGAAGTTTCGGATCCTTATTTTAATGGTGAAGGGCCCGAGAGGGAAGGTTGCAGGTTTTGTGGAGGATGTATGACAGGATGTAGATATAATGCTAAAAACTCACTAGATAAGAATTATTTGTATTTGGCTCAAAAAAATGGAGCTAAAATTCAAGCAGAAAGAATTGTAAAAAAAATAGTTCCATACGGAAAAGATGATGGTTCTGAAGGTTATATTGTAACACACCAAAGTTCTACTTCATTAATTAAATCAACACAACTAGTAGTAGCAAAAGGAATTGTTTTTTCGGGTGGCGTTTTAGGAACTGTAAGGTTGTTACTAGATATGAAAAAAAAGAAACAATTGCCTAATTTATCCCCTGCTGTAGGTGATCATATTCGTACTAATAATGAAAACTTAGCTTTTGTTGTTGCAAAAAAATCAGATAAAGACTATTCTAAAGGATTAGCAATTGGATCTATTTTTCCACCAAATGAAGACGGACATATTGAAACTGTTAGATATCGTACAGGTTCTAGTTTTTGGAAAACCTTCATTTTACCAATGGTTTTTAATAAAAAAGCAATTGTGAGAATTCCAAAACTACTATTAAAAATTATTTTTCAACCGTGGATTTTAGGAAGAGCTTGGTTTGCTAAAGATTTTGCAAAACAAACAGTTATCCTTTTGTTTATGCAACATTTAGATAGTACTTTGAAATTTAAAAGAGGGCTATTTAATTTAAAATCTACAATGTCTTCTGGTAAAAAAGCAACTCCTTTTATTAATGAAGCTGGAGATTTGGCTAATAAAATGTCTAAAATTATTAACGGTGAACCTTTTATGGTAAACGTTGATTTGATTACTGGGGCACCTTCAACAGCACATATTTTAGGTGGTGCAGTTATAGGGGAAAACCAAAAAGATGGAGTAATTGATAGTAAACAGCATGTTTTTGGTTATAAAAATATGTTAGTTTGCGATGGATCTGCAATATCAGCAAATCTAGGAGTAAATCCATCATTAACTATTACAGCTATGACAGAACGAGCAATGTCGTTTATATCTAATAAAGAGCAATAGAATTTTCTTTTAAAATCTAATTATTTCTTTCTATAATAGCATTGTGAAAAATTATAAACAAAGGAGTTAAAATCTAATTTATTGCCATAAATTTGCATATAATTAAATAAAGTGAGAAAAATTATGTCTGATACTATTGAAAAAATAAAATGTCTTATTATTGGTTCTGGTCCTGCCGGGTATACAGCTGCAATTTATGCTGCAAGAGCTGACTTGAAACCAGTTATGTATACAGGAATGCAAATGGGTGGGCAATTAACAACGACTACAGAAGTTGATAATTTTCCAGGGTATCCAAATGGAACTGATGGAACTGCAATGATGGAAGATATGAAAAATCAGGCTGAACGTTTTGGAACAGAAGTTAGATTTGGATTGGTAACTAAAATTGAATTTAGTAAAGAAGTTGGAGGAATTCATAAAATTACCGTTGATGAGTCAAAGGTTATAGAAGCTGAAACCGTGATTATCTCTACGGGTGCTACGGCAAAATATTTAGGGTTGGAAAGTGAACAACGTTTAATTGGTGGCGGAGTTTCTGCTTGTGCAACTTGTGATGGGTTCTTTTACAGAAAACAAGATGTTGTTGTTGTTGGGGCAGGTGATACCGCAGCTGAAGAAGCTACATACTTATCAAATATTTGTAATAAAGTTACATTATTGGTGAGAAAAGATTTTATGAGAGCTTCAAAAGCAATGCAGCATAGAGTTGACAAAACAGCTAATATTGAAGTGAAATATAATACTGAAATTGATGAGGTTTTAGGTGATAATGTTGTTGTTGGTGTTAGAGCAGTAAATAATAAAACTAGTAAAAAGGAAGTAATTGATGTAACTGGTGTTTTTATAGCAATTGGTCACATACCAAATACTAATATATTTAAAGGCCAGCTAGAGATGGATGAAGTAGGCTATTTAATTACCAAAGGAAAGTCTACTAAAACAAATTTACCTGGTGTTTTTGCCTCAGGAGATGTTCAGGATAATGAATATAGACAAGCAGTAACAGCTGCAGGAACAGGTTGTATGGCAGCATTAGATGCAGAACGTTATTTAGGATCATTGGATTAAAAAACAACATTTTATAAAAATTAAAGTCTGGGTTTTAACTTGGACTTTTTTTATTCAATGAAAATTGCAATCGATTTCGTACTTTCAATAATTAAAATATATTTTTTAGAAATTACTAAGTAGCTTTGTGCAATTAAATATTAATAAAAATGGAATTATTTTCAAACAGTTATTTTGCATTATTTCTAATCATTTTAATTGGGTTTTTAATAGGACGAATTAAAATTAAAGGAATATCGTTAGATGTATCTGGTGTTATTTTTGTAGCCTTAGTTTTTGGCCATTATGGTATTATTGTACCTAAAGATTTTCAATATTTAGGCTTGGTTCTTTTTATATTTACTATTGGAATACAGGCCGGACCAAGTTTTTTTGAATCATTTAAAACACATGGTAGAGAATTGGCTACATTAGTAAGTCTGCTAGTAGTCACTTCGGGATTCATTACATTTTTGGTTATTTACTTTTTTGATATTGATAAAAATTTAGGAATTGGCTTGTTAGCCGGAGCATTAACCAGTACACCAGGTTTGGCAGCTGCAATTGATTCTACAGGTTCACCATTAGCATCTATTGGTTATGGTATTGGGTACCCATTTGGAGTAATTGGCGTTATTCTTTTTTTGAATTTAGTACCTCGTTTACTTCGAGTTAATGTTGTTAAAGAAGGTCAAAAATATAATGACGAAATGATGGCGGAATATCCAAAAATATTTTCAAAGAATTTTATTGTAGAAAATGAAAGTGTGATAGGTAAAAACTTCGGCGAATTAAATATTCGTTTTATGACCAAAGCTGTCATTTCTAGAATTATGCATAGTGATATAGTTAGTTTGCCAGAAACTCAAACTATTTTACATAAAGGTGATGTTGTAATTGCTGTGGGTTCAGCGGAAGCATTGAAACGTGTAAAATTATTAGTTGGTTCAGAAACTAATATAGAAATTCCATTGAGTTCTAATTTAGGAGTACGTTCAGTTTTAGTTACAGATAAAGATGTTGTTAAAAAAACAATTGGTCAATTACATAATCTAAATAAGTACCACGCAACAATTACTCGAATTAGAAGATCTGGGATAGATTTATCCCCTAGTCCTTCTACAAAACTTCAGTTTGGAGATAAAATTATAGTTATCTGCCAGGATGAAAACATGAAACAAGTAAGTGAAATTTTTGGAGATGATGATAAAAAACTTTCTGATACAGATTTTTTTCCAATTGCAACTGGAATAATACTTGGTATTTTAGTAGGGAAACTAAGTTTGAATTTTGATTCCTTTTCGTTAAGTCTTGGTTTAACCGGTGGTATTTTATTAGTGTCACTTATTCTAGGAAGAACTGGTAAAACAGGTTCAATAATGTGGACTATGACTGGTGCTTCAAATCAATTATTAAGACAGTTCGGACTTTTATTCTTTTTGGCTGCTGTTGGAACTAGTGCAGGTTCAAGTTTAGTTGAAACATTTAATAATTATGGGTTTGAATTATTTATTTATGGAATTATAATAACACTGGTTCCTTTATTAATAACAACAATTATAGCTTTCTATTTTTTTAAAATGAATTTGTTAATTTTATTAGGAACTCTTGCAGGAGGTATGACCAGTACGCCTGGTTTGGCAGCAGTAGATAATATGACGGATACTGATGCTCCATCATTAGCTTATGCTACAGTATATCCAGTAGCTATGGTACTTTTAATAGTAGTAGTTAAAATTTTAAGTTTAATTTAAATTATTACATTTAAAAAAAAATAATTGTAATAATTACAAAGAATAATTTGCTCATTTAAAAATCTATGCTACATTTGTAAAATATAATGAAGACAAATAATTTAAATATGAATTGGTGGTGGAACTCTCTTAAACAATAAGCGAGCCAAAACTATTATATCTGTCTCTTATACACATCT
>SDWL01000510.1 GCA_004195315.1 Lutibacter sp. | reverse complement strand
AGATGTGTATAAGAGACAGATTGAAGGGTTTGAAATAATTGAAGAGTTGCATACCAAAATAGTAAATCAGGTAAAAACCTTAATAATTGAAAATATTCATTATGGAAAACACAAATTATTAAATCAAAATTATTCGAGATTTCTCGCATCAAACTTAGGAGTTGAATACGCTCAAATAAGTAGACTTTTTTCTGAAAAAGAAAATAAAACAATCGAAAAATATATCATTTATCAAAAAATTGAACGAGTTAAGGAACTTTTAAAATATAACGAATTAACATTAAGTCAAATTTCGTATGAATTAAATTATAGTAGTCCTCAACACTTATCAAGACAATTTAAAAAAACTATGGGTATTACCCCTAGTCAGTATAAAAATATAGGTACACGTAAAAAATTAGATACAATTTAAACAAAATTATGCACATAATTAATTGTAATAATTAAGACCTTTATATAAGAGAAATCGAATTATTAATTAAAAAAATAAACATATTATGACAACAAAAAAATTAATAATAGTTCTTGCAATAGGGCTATTTTCGGCAACTTCAGTTATTGCTCAGGAAAAAAAGCAAAAAGAAATGAAGCACGATTCTATGAAAACTGAAATGGATCATTCAAAAATGGATATGAAGTCTATGTACAGCTGCCCTATGCACGCAGATGTAAAAAGTGACAAGCCAGGCGATTGTCTAAAATGTGGAATGGATTTAAAAAAAATGAAAATGGACCATTCAAAAATGGCCAAAGCATATACTTGTTCAATGCACCCAGATGTTAAAAGCAATGCACCTGGAAAATGTCCAACGTGTGGAATGAAATTAATGGAGATGAAAAAAGAAATGAAAAAAGAAATGAAAATGAAGAAAATGGACAAGAAAAAAGAAGACGCTCATAAAGGGCATAAACATTAAATTAAAGACCTGGGGTTAAGAAAAGGAACAAGGTAATAGTTGAAAAATTTGATTTAAAGTTATTCTTGATTTGTATAACCCTTTTCTTACTCAGGCACTAAAAAATAAGACCCTAGTTGATTTGTTGTTTGTAACCTGAAGGTGAGAAGAGAGATTATTAAAATAAGTATTTTAATGATGGGTACTTGATTTCTCTTTTCTATTCAGGTATTAGTT
>SDWL01000108.1 GCA_004195315.1 Lutibacter sp. | reverse complement strand
AGATGTGTATAAGAGACAGCTTTAATAGAAGTTGTCATATATTTAACTTCATCCTCACTTCTAATAGCTCTTTCAGCAAATATAAAACTAGGGATATCTTTTATATCAATAATTTTATCATTTACTTGAATTTTATCTCCAGATATTCTGGAATCTTTAGATTTACCAATGTATATTGTACTTACCAAACTTTTTTGTTCTAATTTTTTAACTTCACTAGCTGTTGGAAGCACTGGTTTTTTTAATAATAAATCTGTTTCTCTCATAGTAGTTGATACCATAAAAAAGAACAACAACATAAATACAATATCAGGTAAGGACGCTGTAGAAATAGCAGGCAACCCTTTTTTATTCTTTCTAAATTTACTCATATTCTGATATTATTTAATTGGTTCTGGTTCAGAAATAATTTGAGGGTAACTGTCCTTCAAAAAATCAATTTTTGTTTTTAAGCTCACAGTCCCATTAGTCTTATAGTCATCTAAAAGATCTTTGTAGGTTCTTCTATATTTCTTTAAGGCTAAATCATTTCTTAACTCGTTATAGGCAGCTTCTATTTCATTTTGAATTGAAACGTACATACCATAAGTTGTACCTCTATCACTTTGCAAAGATATTATTGCTTTTGTTGGATGATCTGAAGATGCTGGATCTTTTGCACCATTACAATAGTCACAAAGTTCTCCTGGATTACCATCTTTTGGCGCTCCTTCACCACCACCATTGTCAATAAATTCCATTGCCAAACGTTTGATGTCCGTAACCTGAACAAATTCATTTTCAACTAGAAGTTGATTGTTACGGTTAACAGTAATATCTAATACGTTCTTTTCTTTTATAATTACTTCTGGAGTATCTTCTGTTTTTTCAGGTAATTTACGTGCAATACCCGAATCAACATCCATAGTAGTTGTTACTAAGAAAAATATTAGAAGCAAGAACGCAATGTCTGCCATTGAACCCGCATTAATTTCTGAGTTTTGTCTTCTTGCCATAGTTAGTTAATTTTTTACTAATGATTTTACAAAGTCTATTAAAAAGGCCCCAAAACCAATAACACCTAAAATGGCACTAAAATTTATACCTGTACTTACCCATTTTGATATACTTCCTGCTTCTCCATATTCCAATACTTTACCCATAGAATAAACAGCAGTATCAGATGCAAATATATAAGCCAATACTAAAAGCCCACCAAAAACTCCAACACCCATTAAAGATCTTTTTAATACATCAGGGTGTTTTACTAAATTTAACATTGAAAATACAACTGCAATTAGTGTAGTTGCAATTAACAATATTACAGCAAAGTATATAAAAGGAGATAGAATACCATTTTGTAGATCTGCATCGATTTTAAGCGCTTCATCTCCTTCAATCATAATTCTGATGAAGAAAAAGAAACCTATCAATCCAATTAGCCCAGCTACTAATGTTAATATTTTTGATAATTTCTGATTCATAATATCTATTATTTTTTGTGTTTAACCAAAAGGTCAACAAGTGAAATTGAAGCATCTTCCATATTATTTACAATACTATCTACTTTAGAGATAATGTAATTATAAAAAACTTGAAGAATAATTGCTACAACTAAACCAAACACGGTTGTTAATAATGCTACTTTAATACCACCCGCTACAACTGTTGGAGAAATATCCCCAGCTGCTTGAATTGAATCAAATGCTGCAATCATACCAATTACAGTTCCCATGAAACCAAGCATTGGTGCTAATGCGATAAATAAAGATAACCAAGAAATATTTTTTTCTAATAATCCCATTTGAACTCCACCGTAACCAACAACTGCCTTTTCAGCTGCATCTACGCCTTCATCCATTCTATCTAATCCTTGATAAAATATTGAAGCAACTGGACCTTTTGTATTTCTACAAACTTCTTTTGCTGCTTCTACTCCACCTGACTGTAAAGCTTCATCAACTTTATTTACTAATTTCTTAGTATTAGTTGTTGCCATATTAAGATAGATGATTCTTTCAATTGCAATAGCTAAACCCAAAATTAAGGCAACTAATACAATTCCCATAAAGAATGGTCCACCTTCAATAAAACGTTGTTTTAATTCTTGGTGAAACGTTTTTGATTCTGTTGCATCTGCAACTTGTTCAGTTTGTGCTGCATCTTGTGCAATAGCTTTAGGTGCTGCTCCAAATAACAATAATCCTGTAATTGCAAGGATAGTAAATACTCTTTTCATTGTCTAAATAGTTAATTTATTAATTTTTCGGTTTAAATATATAATAATTTTTACAAAGCAAATAAATCTGTTAAAATAAAGTTCACAAAGTCTTTTTTTAAATATCTTATTCTACTCATCTCAACTTCATTTGCGAATGGCAAGTAACAAAAAAATGTTGAATTCTAAAAATTTTAGAACTACTTTAAGTTATTTATTTAAAAACTCTGTTTTTTTTTATTATCAACAAAAATCAATCCAATATACCTTATTTTCTTGAAAATAACTTTAAAATACACCTATTTAGTTAAAGAAAAATTATTCTACAACACTTATCTCACCTCTCAATTGGGTTTCGAAAAAATATTTAAATTTATTTTTGGGAATATTTTCTCCTAATAGATACATTAATTTGGCTAATGCTGACTCAGTTGTAATGTCATTTCCACTAATTACTCCTATCTTTTCAAGTTCAATACTTGTTTCATAGTGCCCCATAATCACACTACCACTCAAACATTGTGTAACATTTACAATCTGTATACCATTTTTTATAGCCTCTTTGAATAAATCAACAAACCATTTTTCAGTAGGTGCATTTCCAGAACCAAAAGTTTCTAAAATTAAACCTTTTAACCCTTTGCTGCTTAAAATACTTTGAACAACAACTTTAGTTATTCCAGGAAATATTTTTAAAATAGCTACATTATTATCTAATCTCTTTCTAACTTTTAAAGAATTTATAACTGTTGGTTTATAAATTAATTGTTTATTAAATTTTAAATGAACACCGCTTTCACATAATGGCGGGAAATTTGGCGAAGTAAACGCTTCAAAATGCTCAGCATTTATTTTTGTTGTTCTATTGGCACGGTATAACTTGTATTCAAAATACAAACACACTTCCGAAATTATTGGATTTCCATTTTCTTGAGCTGAAGCTATTTCTATGGAAGTAATTAAATTTTCTTTTGCATCTGTTCTTAAATCTCCTATTGGTAATTGAGATCCTGTAAAAATTATTGGTTTTGATAAATTTTCAAACATAAAACTAATAGCTGAAGCTGTATAAGACATGGTATCTGATCCATGTAAAGCTACAAAACCATCAAATTTTTCGTAATTATTTTCAATAATTTCAGCAATAACAACCCAATTAGCCGTATTCATGTTTGATGAATCAATGGGTTCTTCAAGTGAAATACTACTAATGGTACATTTTAAATGGTTAATTTCAGGAATGTGATTTAGTAGTTTATCAAAATTGAATGTGCGCAATGCACCTGTTTTATAATCTTTAACCATACCTATGGTTCCTCCAGTATAAATTAAAAGTATATTTGGTATTGTTGTCATTTTGTCTGTTTCCTATTTGTGGAATAATTTATGATGTAAATTTATCAAATTAAAAAACAATAATTTAAAAAGAATTTTATGATCGGTTTTTATATTCTAATTGGAGTTATTTCCTTAGTTAGCTGGCTAGTAAGTCAAAGATTAAAAAGCAAATTTAATCATTATTCTAAAATTCAATTACGAAATGGATTGAGTGGTAGAGAAATTGCAGAAAAAATGTTGCACGATAACGGTATTTTTGATGTTAAAATTATTTCTACTCCTGGAAAATTGACAGATCATTACAATCCCGCAAATAAAACTGTGAATTTAAGTGAGTCTGTTTATAATGAAAGAAATGCTTCTTCAGCTGCTGTTGCAGCTCACGAGTGCGGTCATGCTATACAACATGCACAAGCTTACCAATGGTTGCAACTTCGTTCAAAATTAGTTCCTGCTGTTGGAGTTTCTTCAAAATTTTCACAGTGGCTGGTTATTGGCGGATTAATACTTGGTGCTGCATCAGGTAATACTGGGATAGGTTTTGTAATTGCAGTTATAGGTCTTGGAATGATGGCATTGGCTACTTTATTCAGCTTTATTACGCTCCCTGTCGAGTACGATGCTAGTAACCGAGCTTTGGCCTGGTTAAAAACTAATAATATGCTTACTAATGAAGAACAAGATGGTGCAAAAGACGCTTTAAAATGGGCTGCAAGAACTTATTTAGTTGCTGCATTAGGCTCATTAGCAATGTTACTATATTGGGGATTACGAATTTTGGGTTCAAGAGATTAAAAATCAAAACCCTTTTAATCCATTTTTTATAATTGTATTTGTCGGTCTATTTGTTGATCTAAAGATATAAATGTTTCAGTTCTGGCAACTCCTTTTATAGATTGAATTTCTTGATTAAGAAGCTTCATTAAATGTTCATTATCTTTACACAAAATTTTTATAAAAACAGCATAATTACCTGTTGTATAGTGACTTTCAATTACTTCTGGGATTTCTTTCAGCCTTTTAACCGCTGCTGAATATTTGCTTGCTGCATCTAAAAATACACCAACAAATGCTAATGTTTTATACCCTAGTACTTTTGGATTGATTACAAATTTAGATCCTGAAATTAAACCAGAGGCCTCAAGTTTACGTAATCTTTGATGAATTGCGGCTCCTGATATTCCTATTTCACGAGCTATGCCCAATATTGGTGTTCGAGCATCTTTCATTAAATTTTTTAAAATAATTTTATCTATACCATCAATATGTAACTCTTTTCCCTTCATAAGATATATAATTGAAAGTAAATTTAAAAAAATAAAGGATATGAAAACTCATATCCTTTATTTTTATTTTAATTTGAAATCTTATTTATTCTTCTGGAAGCAATACAAAATCTTCCATAAATTTGGTAGTGTAATTTCCAGCAATATAATCTGGATGATCCATTAACTGCCTATGAAAAGGAATTGTTGTTTTTATACCTTCAATTACAAATTCATCTAAAGCTCTTCTCATTTTATTAATTGCTTCTTCACGAGTTTGCGCAGTAGTAATTAATTTAGCAATCATTGAATCATAATTAGGAGGAATTGTATATCCTGCATATACATGCGTATCAATTCTTACACCATGACCACCTGGAATATGTAATGTTGAAATTTTACCCGGAGAAGGTCTAAAATCTTTATACACATCTTCAGCATTAATTCTACATTCTATTGAGTGTAATTTAGGCGTATAATTTTTTCCTGAAATAGGAATGCCAGCAGCCACTTTTATTTGCTCATAAATTAAGTCATAATCAATTACTTGCTCAGTAATAGGGTGCTCAACTTGAATACGTGTATTCATTTCCATGAAATAGAAATTTCTATGTTTGTCAACTAAAAATTCTACTGTACCGGCACCTTCATATGAAATAAATTCAGCTGCTTTTACAGCCGAATCACCCATTTTTTTTCGCAATTGAGATGTCATAAATGGTGAAGGAGCTTCTTCAGTTAACTTTTGATGACGACGTTGAACAGAACAATCTCTTTCAGATAAATGACATGCTTTTCCATATGAGTCTCCAATAATTTGAATTTCAATATGACGTGGTTCTTCAATAAGCTTTTCCATATACATAGCATCATTCCCAAAACAAGCTAAAGCTTCTTGTCTTGCAGAATCCCAAGCCTCTTTTAACTTTTCCTTTTCCCAAACTGCACGCATTCCTTTTCCTCCACCACCTGCGGTTGCTTTTAACATTACAGGATATCCCATTTCATCTGCCAATTTTTCCGTTTCTTCAAATGTATCTAACAATCCTTCAGAACCCGGAATTGTAGGCACTCCAGCTTCTTTCATTGTAGCACGAGCAGAAGCTTTATCTCCCATTCTACTAATCATTTCAGCAGAGGCACCTATAAATTTAATATTATGTTCTTCACATAATTTTGAAAATTTTGCGTTTTCAGACAAAAATCCATACCCTGGATGAATTGCATCAGCATTAGTAATTTCTGCTGCGGCTAAAATGGCTGACATTTTTAAATAGGATTCACTACTTGCTGGTGGTCCAATACAAACAGCTTCATCCGCAAAGCGCACGTGTAAACTCTCTGCATCAGCTGTAGAATAAACTGCTACCGTTTTTATTCCAATTTCTTTACAGGTTCTTATAACACGTAAAGCTATTTCACCTCTATTGGCAATTAATATTTTTTTAAACATAATGCTTTCAAATTATTATAAACAAAAATTCTATTTCAAATTAATATTTGAAATTTAAAATAATAATATTGTGATTAAATTTACGAAGGGTCAACTAAAAATATTGGCTGACCAAACTCAACTGGAGTTCCATCTTCTACCAAAACTTTTACAATTTTTCCTGAAACTTCAGCTTCAATCTCGTTAAATAACTTCATAGCTTCAACCATGCAAACTATCGTTTCTGAATTTACAGAATCTCCAACCTCTACAAAAACAGGTTTATCAGGTGCTGGTTTTCTATAAAAAGTTCCAATTATTGGAGAAGTGATTTCAATATATTTTGAATCTTCTTCTATAACTACAGAATCTGTACTTGGAATTTGAGTTGCTGAAACTGGTGCTGCAACAGACATTTGTGGCATAGCCATAGGTGCTTGTTGCATTATTGTTGTTTCTAATTTTTCTGATCCAGTTTTAATGGTGATTTTAATATCTTCCATTTCTAACTTTACTTCACTCGCACCTGATTTTGCTACAAATTTAATCAGGTTTTGAATATCTTTTATATCTGTCTCTTATACACATCT
>SDWL01000107.1 GCA_004195315.1 Lutibacter sp. | reverse complement strand
ATTGGAAATACAACTTCAGAAATGATAGATAAACAATGGTATACTTCAACATATGGTTATCCTTCAGTTAGTATTGAAACACCTGAAATATTACAAGCGCAGTCTATTGAAATTCCAGATAATTTAAAATCAATTATTGAAGATGTAACAACCTATAATTATGGAAGTTTAATTGGTGATTTTTATGTTGAAGTAACATCAACCAGTTTTGTTAATGAATTGCAAGATTTCAATTTTGATGCTGGTATAAAGACAGCTTTAACCCAAATAGCAAAAAAAACAGATTTTAATCTCACAAATATACAGCAAGAAATTAGAGTTAATAATGGTGTTGAAGGTAGAATAATAATGGCTGATTATGAGTTGAAAAATGAAATGACTCAGCAACTCAACACCAACAAATTTACAATGTTGTTTTTTGCTGATACTAAAAATATCCATCAAATAATTATTACTCAATTGGCTTCAGATGAAAATGCTGAAGATGTGAATGAACGAATAATAAATTCAGTTTTTTTAAACCCGTAAACTATGTTGCAGAATTTCGAATTTTTAAATCCGCAGTTTTTATGGTTATTACTACTAATACCAATATTAACAGTTTGGTATTTTTTAATACGTAAAACAGATATTGCATCGTTAACTATTCCGAGCATAAAAGGATTTGAATTGAAGCCTTCAGTTTTATCTAAATTAAAACCGTTATTATATGTCTTAAGATTGTTAGCATTAACATTATTAATTGTTGCTTTAGCAAGACCAAGAAATGTTGAAGTTAGTAAACGAACAAAAACAAATAAAGGGATAGACATTGTAATGGCAATAGATGTTTCGGCAAGTATGTTGGCAAGAGATTTAAAGCCAAACCGTTTAGAAGCCTTAAAAGTTGTTGCAACTGATTTTGTAAATCAACGTCCAAACGACAGAATAGGAGTTGTGGTTTATGCAGGTGAAAGTTTTACTCGCACACCAATTACAAGTGATAAACGAATTATAAGAAATACTATTTCTGATATTAAATGGGGAGATTTAGACGGAGGAACAGCAATTGGAATGGGCTTAGGTTCAGCAGTAAACCGGTTAAAAGAAAGTAAAGCAAAAAGTAAAGTTATTATTTTATTAACTGACGGAGTAAATAACACCGGTTTTGTAGACCCAAAAACAGCTACTGAATTAGCTGTGGGTTTAGGGATAAAGGTTTACACTATTGGTTTAGGTACTAACGGAACTGCATCATTTCCTTACGCAAAAGACCCAAAAACAGGAAAGTTACTTTTTAGAAGTTCACCAGTTGAAATTGATGAAGAATTACTTCGTTATATAGCAAAAGAAACTGAAGGAAAATATTTTAGAGCAACAGATAACTCAAAATTAAAAGCTATTTATAACGAAATTAATAAGTTAGAAAAAACAGAAATTGAAGAGTTTAAATATTATAATTATCAAGAAAAATATAGATTATTAGTGCTTTTAGCAGGTTTATTAATTTTGCTTGAAATAGGATTAAAACATACAATTTTTAGAAGTTTTATATAGTGAAATCTTGAGTTTTGTATCCGTTTAAAATTAAGATAAGGTATTACAAAAATATAGACAAAAGGTTTGACTAATAAAGAATTGAACAAATAAACAATAATAACAGAATAATGTATCAAATAGAGGAACCAACATATTTTTTATACCTAGCAATTATTCCTGTAATATTTGTGTTGTTTTTATTGGTGCTTTGGTGGAAAAAAAGAACTCAAAAACAATTTACAGATAGTAATTTAATTCAAAAATTAAGCCCAGAAAAATCCACTTTTAAGTCATTTTTAAAAATCATAATGATAAGTTTAGGGCTATCTTTTTTAATTATCTCATTAACAAATCCTAAAATGGGGACAAAGTTAGAAACAGTAAAACGCCAAGGTGTTGATATTGTTTTTGCTTTAGATGTTTCAAAAAGTATGTTAGCTGAAGATATTGCTCCAAGCCGTTTGGATAAAGCAAAGCAAATAATCACAAAAATTATTGACAATCTTGGAAGTGATAGAGTAGGAATTATTATTTATGCAGGAAATTCATATCCGTTATTACCTATAACTACTGATCACGCAGCTGCAAAAATGTTTTTGCAAAATACCAATCCAGATATGGTTTCAAGTCAAGGAACTGCAATTAATGAAGCCATTGAAAAAGCAATTACCTATTATGATAATGAAGAACAAACAAATCGGTTTTTATTTATAGTCTCTGACGGTGAAGATCACGAAGAAAATACAATTACACTTGCTCAAGAAGCTAAAAAAGAAGGAATTAAAATTTATACTGTTGGTGTTGGAACAAATGAAGGAGGTCCAATTCCATTAAGGAATAATGGAGTAGGAATTAGCTATAAAAAAGATAGTAAAGGAGCTGTTGTAATCACTAAAATGCAAGAAGATGTTTTAAAAGAGATTGCTTATGAAGGAAAAGGTAAATACATTAACGGAAATAAAACACAAGAAACAATTGATGTTATTGAAAAGATATTGTTAAAAGCTGAAAAAAGTGAATTTGAATCAAAGCAATTTTCAGATTACAAAGATCAATTTCAATGGTTTATAGGTTTTGGCTTATTGTTTTTAATAATAGATGTATTATTGCTTGAAAAGAAAACAAAATGGGTTCAAAAATTAAATTTATTTAATCAATCTGGGACACAAAAAAGTAAGTAACAAATGAAAAATAAAATAGTCATATTATTTTTATGTTTTTCAACACTGATTTTTTCTCAAGAAAAGAACAAAACAAAGTTGGAGCGTGAGGCTAGAGAAAATGTTAGAGAAGGAAACGAACTTTATAATCAATTAAAATTTAAAGAGGCTGAAATTGCCTATAAAAAAGGCTTGTCTAAAAACCCAAATTATCCAACGGCTTCCTATAATTTAGGAAATTCGATTTATCAACAAGACAGAAATAAAGAAGCCGTTAGCCAATTTGAATTGGTTGAAAAAACCTTCAAAAAAAAAGATAGCAAAGCAGAAGCTTATCATAATATGGGAAATTCTTTTATGAAAGAAAAGCAATATGAAAAAGCAGTTACAGCCTTTAAAAATTCGATGCGTAATAATTCCAAAGATGATGAAACGCGTTATAATTTAGCAATGGCACAAGAATTATTGAAAAAGCAAGAACAAGAGAATAAAGACGATAAAAAGGATAATAAAGACAATAAGGACGATAAAAACAAAGATCAAAAAGACAAAGAAGGAGGCGATAAAGAAAAGAAGGAAGACGAAAATAAAGAGAAAGACAAAGGAAAAGATAAAGAAGACGAAAAAGGTGATAAAAAGCAAGACGAAGAAAAAAAGCAAGATCAACAACCAAGACCTAATCAATTATCGCCTGAACAAATAAAACAATTGCTAGAAGCTATGAATAATGAAGAGAATAAAACACAGAAAAAACTAAATGCCGAAAAAGCAAAAGGCAAAAAAATAAAACAAGAAAAAGACTGGTAGAAAATGAAAATGATAAAGTTTTACATACTAACGATTTTAATATTTATAACGCATGTTATTTTTGCTCAAGTTGAGTTTAAATCTGCTGTAAGTAAAAATAAATTAGGCGTAAATCAACGTTTTAGGATTGAATTTATAGTGAATAAACAAGGGGCTGATAATTTTAAACCACCACCATTTGATAATTTTAAAGTTGTTGGCGGTCCAAGTTCATCTGTAAATCAATCTTGGATTAATGGTAAAGCAAGTTATTCACAAGCCTATATTTATATTGTTGAACCAAAAATAATGGGTGAATTTACTATTGAACCCGCAACAATTGAATATAAAGGTGAACTATTAAAATCAAATACTGTTAAAATAACAGTTACAAAAGAAGTTGAAATACCTAAAGACCCTAATAACCCAAACTATATAGCACAACAAAGTATACATTTAGTAGCTGAAGTGTCAAAATTAAAGCCATATGTTGGAGAAGGAATTTATGTAGTTTATAAATTGTATGTGAGCGAAAATATAAACCTTTATGGCTCTCAGGTTAATGAAACACCACAATACAAAGGATTTTGGAATCAGGATATTGAAGTTAAGCAAGTTAATTTTAAAAGCGGACAATTCAATGGTGAAAATTATAAATATGTAATTCTTAAAAAAGCCATTTTAATACCGCAACGTTCAGGAAAATTAGTAATTGAACCTATTGAAATGAGTTTTTCTGTTGGAATACCAACTGGAAGAGGTGACTTTTTCGGAAATATGATTACAAGAAATATTAATTATTCAACCAAATCAGAGGTGAAAAATGTGAATGTAAAAGCATTACCTGAAGAAGGGAAACCTATTGATTTTTCAGGTGCAGTTGGTGAATTTGATTTTGAAGTTTTAGCGGATAAAAATATTTTGAAAGCCAATGAAGCTGCTCAAATTATAGTAGAGGTTTCAGGAAGAGGTAATTTAAAATTATTCGATATTCCTAAAATAACAACTCCAGTTGAATTAGAAGTCTATACTCCAGAGCATACAGAACAAGTTGTAACATCGTTAGCTGGTTTAAGAGGTAGTATTTCCGACGTTTATACAGTAGTGCCGCAATTTAAAGGGAAATATAAAATTCCTGAAGTTACATTTTCTTATTTTAATCCAAATGAAGGAAAATATAATACTATAAATACAGAAGCTATTATTGTTAATGTTACTGAAGGAAAAGAATTACTATCAGCTGTTAACAACAGTAATGATACTGAAAAAAAGCAAGTAGTTTCAAACGATAATAATTTTAGATTTATAGCCTTAAACACCACATTTAAACCTGCTATTGAAGAAGAATTTTTTAAATCTACATTATTTTATTTATTGTTATTATTACCATTTTTAGCAATCCCAATAGGGATAATTATTGGTAATAAACGTGCAAAACGCGCCGGTGATATATTTGGTAATAAAATTAGAAAAGCAGATAAATTAGCTCGTAAATATTTATCTCAAGCGAATAAACAATTAGGAAACCAAGAAGCATTTTATATTGCTTTAGAAAAAGCGTTGCATAATTTTTTAAAGGCAAAACTTCATATTGAAACATCAGATATTTCTCAAGAAAAAATAGCAGAAATTTTAAATAATAAATGCGTTGAGAATGTTACAATAGAGGAGTTTATTTCAGTATTAAATAATTGTGATTTTGCACGTTATACGCCAACAACAAGTGTATTGATGAAACAAGATTTTGAAAAAGCGAAAAATGTAATCACCAAAATTGATAAGTATTTGTAATATGAAGAAAATATTTTTTACCATAGTACTACTTTTTAGTTTGGTTGTAAATGCCCAAACGACAGATGAATTATTTTCAAAAGCAAATAACTTATATCAAAATGGGAAATATTCAGAAGCCATTGAATTGTACACTTCCATTGAGAAACAAGGATTAAAATCAGATGATTTATTTTTTAATTTAGGAAATTGTTATTACAAATTAAACAAAGTAGCACCTTCAATATTTTATTATGAAAAAGCATTAAAAATAAACCCAATACACGAAGATGCTTCCTTTAATTTAGCTTTTGCAAAACGCATGACTATTGATGTAATTGAAGATTTACCTCAAACCTTTTTACAACGTTTTTCTTCAAATATAATTCAAAAATTACCATTTGAAACTTGGGCTATTATTGCAGTTTTAACCTCGTTTTTGGCCTCAATATTATTTTTATTATATCATTTTTCATACTCATCTAAAAAGAAGTTATTTTACTTTAATACTTCCATAATCGCACTTTTTGCACTAGTTATTTCTGTGTTTTTTGCATTTAATAATTATGATACGGTTCAAAAAAATAGAACAGCTATTGTTTTTGTAGATAAAGTTGAAATTAAAAATGCGCCTTCAACAAGTAGTGAAACAGTTTTTGAGCTTCATGAAGGGACTAAAGTTGTGATTTTAGATGAACTTGAGAGTTGGAAAAAAATTAAAATAGTTGACGGTAAAATTGGTTGGATTTACATGGATGACTTAAAAGAAATCTAGTTTTTCAACTTTAAAAGCTGTTGTTACTTTGAAGAAAAGAGTCTAAACTAAAAAGTTGATTCTACTGAAACAACTTTTTAAGTTTATCTTTTAATGCTTTTCCGTGAATATTAACTGCAACAATTTTACCTGTTGAATCAATTAAAAAATTTGTTGGTAAAGCGTTTATTCCATATTCAATAGCAACAGGCGTAACAAATCCTTCAACAGTAGAAACTTCTGGCCATACTCGCTGATCTTTTTCAATAGCTTTTAGCCAATTTTCACGTTTTGAATCTAAAGAAATACCATAAATTTCAAAACCCTTTGAATGATAAGAGCTATATAGTTCGTTTAGTAAGGTACTTTCCGTTCGGCAAGGCGGACACCAACTTGCCCAAAAATCGACTAATGTATAGGTTCCTTTAATAGTATTTAATGAAATTAATTCATTTGTACTATTAGGTATTTCAATGTTTAAAATACGGCTCCCTACACTTGTTTTTTCAAGTAAATGAAGTTTGTTTATTAGTTTTTGAGTAATTTCTGAAGTTGGATGCTTTTCTTCAAAAGATGAAACTAACTCTTGTAAGAAAGGTAAATTCTCACCACCATTCCAACGTAATGAACTATGATAAATAGCAATTGAAGTTCCCATACTATCTTTTACAAATGCAGTTAATTCATTTAAATGTTCTTTGTAATTTTCTACTTCAATCGCTCTTAAAGTTGCTATTTCAGTTTCGTTATCGCCAACCTTACTCAGTTCTTTAATTTTTTTTCTAACCGATTTAACCAATCTATTTAAAGACGCTGTTCTGAAAGATTCATAATCATTTAATAGTTGTGTATCAACGGAGCCTATAACTTCTATGTCTTCAATAGTATTTCCTGTCTCTTATACACATCT
>SDWL01000509.1 GCA_004195315.1 Lutibacter sp. | reverse complement strand
AGATGTGTATAAGAGACAGAATCCTTTGTCTTTTATATTGTTTTGATGTGCTTCGTTTCTTGAATACAGCTCTTCAATAC
Source organism: Lutibacter sp. (assembly GCA_004195315.1). Taxonomy (GTDB): domain Bacteria; phylum Bacteroidota; class Bacteroidia; order Flavobacteriales; family Flavobacteriaceae; genus Lutibacter. The sequence goes on along the minus strand of SDWL01000509.1, from coordinate 1,053 downwards.
AAGATTTATATAAGGTTCTATCTTGTAATTCGAGATGATGTTTGATTTGAGTTTGAAGAATTTGAATAAATTCTTCTTTATAAAATTTACGCTCAATTGTTTTTACGAGTTTTCCTCTAATTTTTTGAGTTGGGTTTTCTAAAAGCTTTTCGTAAATATATTGTCCAACTGTTTTATCTGTTTTTGCAATATTTTGCTCCGTTTTAGTTTTTATAGCTATCCAGTCTTGTTCAGAATCGACCGCTTTAAATGTTCTTTTTACCTCTCCATCTTTTTTAATTGTACTAGTAACAATAAACTCTTTTGACTTTCCAACCCAGTTTTCTGTTTTTACAATTTGCTTATCATATTCCCAACCATTATCAAAAATAACATTGTATAATTTATCTTCAGTCTTTTTGATTGTTTCATTAGTATCTATCAGTTCCTTAACTTTTAAAACAATAAATTCTTTTGTTTTCCCTTCAATAATTTCTTCTTCTTCACCTCTTAATTGGTAATATCCTCTCTTTTGATTAAAATTAAGTATCACCCAAGCTAATTCTTCTTTGGTTATTTTTTGCGTTAAAGCTTTTTTACGTAAATAGTATAAAGTCCAATCATAAGGTATTTTTGTTTCTTGTCTATTGGCTTTAAACTCATTTACCATATCGTTAAAAGAATCTATAAAAAGAAACTCATATTTACCTTCATAATTTTTTAGATAGTTGAGTTTTACTTCTGCTCCTTCTTTAAACTGTCCAAAATGTTTATCAAAATCAATTTCATTTACATAATGCTCTGGTAAAAAGCCTAAAACATTTAAAACCCTGTGCAATCGTTCTCGTCTTAATAAATTGCGCTGTAATAATTTGCGAACACCTCTGTATCCGGTTCTTTCAGCTGTTTGCGAAATGGAAACACCAGAATCAAATTTACCTAATATATCTTGACTCATTGGTATAATTCTACTTCCTAAGCCTTTAATATTTCCTTCTTTCTTATCGAAATTTGTTTCTAATAACGACCAACCAATACTGTTAGTCCCTAAATCTCTGTCTCTTATACACATCT
>SDWL01000106.1 GCA_004195315.1 Lutibacter sp. | reverse complement strand
AGATGTGTATAAGAGACAGGTCATATTATTAATATGAATTTCTCCTATTCTAACACGAACCAATCTCAATGTAGGAAAACCTACAATTGCTGTCATTTTACGCACTTGCCTAAATTTACCTTCTCTTAGTGTAATTGAAACCCAACTAGTTGGGCCATGACGCTCATCTCTAATTTTTTTTGCTCTTTCAGGAAGTTGAGGTTTATCGTTTAATTTATTTACTACACAAGCTTTCGTTAAGTAATTACCAGTTTCAGTACTAATTTCTACACCATTTTTTAATTGTTCTATTGCTTCTAAAGTAATTTCACCATCTACTTGAGCATAATATTCTTTTTCTATTTTACTACTTCTAATAAATTCACTCATTTTACCATCAGTGGTAAGTAATAAAAGCCCTTCAGAAGTTTCATCTAATCTGCCAATTGCCATGGTGTTTTCTGGGAATGAGTATAATTCTCCTAACATCTTTTTATTAGTTCTTCTGGTTTGATTATTTACAAACTGACTTAAATAGCCATAAGGTTTAAAAATAATAAAATGTTGATGTACTTGTGAATTACTAGCTTGTTCCATTCAAAATTTTGTAAACTAATTCTTTGGAAAGTGGTTTTCCTACAGCTTTTTCTCTAATTTTAGCGAAGCTAAAAAGAAAGTCACAACCATTATTATAATTGCTACAACCATATGCAGTTTTACCTTTAAGAATAGCTCCTTTTTTACAGTTTGGACAAATTAATGTTTCAGGAATTTTTTTTGTCATTCCATCGGAAATAGAAATCTCTTGATTTTTAGTTGAACTCTTCTTTTCTTCTAATTTTAACTTAAAATTTTCATCAAAACGAATCAAACCTTCAGTATCACCTAATTCGGTTTTAAAGCCTTTTAAATTAACGGTACAACCTTTTTGAATCAATCTAATATATTGATTTTCGGATATTTTTTTATTTAAATAACTGAAAGGTAGTAGCAAATTACAACCATTTTTGTATTCGCTACAACCGTGCGCCTTTTTACCTTTTATAATGGTTCCTGTTTTGCATTTTGGACATTTTTCAGTTGTAATTCCTTTAATCTTTTTATCTGCTATTCCTGATGAAGTTTTATTCTGTTTCTTTTCAGTGGATTTTGTAGCTGAAATATTTGCTCTAATTGTTTCAGAACGAACTTCATACACCAATTCTTCAACCATTTTTTTCATATTTTTTATGAAAGTTCCAGCATTAAAAGTTCCTTGTTCAATCTCTTTTAATCTTTTTTCCCATTGCCCAGTTAATTCGGCAGACTTTAACAATTCATTTTGAATGGTATCTATTAATTGAATTCCCGTTTGTGTTGGTAAGAGTTGCTTTTTGTTACGTAAAATATATTTCCGTTTGAATAAGGTTTCAATAATATTAGCTCTGGTTGAAGGTCTTCCAATACCATTTTCTTTCATTAATTCACGTAAGTCTTCATCGTCAACTTGTTTGCCGGCAGTTTCCATGGCACGTAAAAGCGTAGCTTCAGAATATTGATTTGGTGGTTTGGTTTCTTTTTCTAAAAATGAAGGTTCATGAGGGCCTTTTTCACCTTTTATAAAAGTTGGTAAAATACCGGTTGCTATTTTTTCTTCTGAATTTGAAGTGTCAAAAACTACTCGCCAGCCTTTTTCTAAAATTTCTTTTCCAGTTGTTTTAAAAGTTACATCATCAGCTTTACCAATTACAGTTGTATTTGAAACTTTACATTCATCATAAAAAACAGCAATAAATCGTTTAGTAATAATATCATACACTTGTTGCTGATTGTATTGTAAATTTATTTGAACGCCAGTTGGAATAATTGCGTGGTGATCGGTTACTTTTTTATCGTTAAAAACAGTGGTTGGTTTCTTTATTTTTTTACTCAATAAAGGCTGAGTTAACGCATTATAATTAGTTAAATTTTTTAAAATACCAGCAATTTTCGGGTATACATCATTTGGTAAAAAAGTGGTATCAACTCTTGGGTAAGTAACAACTTTTTGCTCATATAATTTTTGAACAATTTTTAAAGTTTCATCAGCTGAAAATCCAAACTTATTATTGCAATATACCTGTAAACCAGTTAAATCGAATAATTTTGGAGCGTAGTCTTTTCCAGCTTTTTTAATTACAGAAATTATTTCAAAATCAGTTTTTTTAACTTTGTTGTTAAGTTCTTCTCCATCTTCTTTTTTTAAGAATTTCCCTTCTTCACAATTAAAAAGGGTTTCTCTATACAATGTTTGTAATTCCCAATATGGTTGAGGCTTAAAATTTTCAATTTCTTTAAACCGATTCACTAACATTGCTAATGTTGGAGTTTGAACTCTTCCAACAGATAATAGTTGTTTATAACCGCCGTGTTTTACAGTATACAATCTGGTGGCATTCATACCTAATAACCAATCGCCAATAGCTCTTGAAAAACCAGCATAATATAAATTATCGTAGTTTTCTGAAGGTTTTAAGTTTTGAAACCCTTCTTTAATAGCTTCAGATGTTAATGAAGAAATCCATAAACGTTTTACTTCACCTTTATATTCAGCTTGATTGATTACCCAGCGTTGAATTAACTCTCCTTCTTGCCCAGCATCACCACAGTTTATAATAACAGATGCTTTGTCAAATAAACTTTTTACAATATTAAATTGTTTTTGAATTCCGTCATTTGAAACAACTTTGGTTTCAAATTTTTCAGGAAGCATGGGTAAATTATTCAAATCCCAACTTTTCCAATACGATTTATAGTCATTAGGTTCAAATAAAGTGCATAAATGCCCAAAAGTATAAGTTACTGCGTAACCGTTTCCTTCATAGAAACCATCACGTTTTGTGTTTGCTCCTAATACTGTAGCAATTTCACGTGCAACACTTGGTTTTTCAGCAATACATACTTTCATGGATATTTTAGTATTATAAGCTTGCAAAATACGGAATTTTGAGTGAAATAATTACTAACGAATCATCATTTATAATAATCGTTTGAATTAAAAAAACAAGAGAGGTAGCTTACTATAAATTTATTAATATAATTTAGCAAAAATAACAATAAGTGAAATTTATCAGCATCTGAAAAATAACATAAACTAAATGAAAACATATTCAATACAAGAAATCAACGCCATTCTAAATGGAGAAATAGTTGGAGATACTAGCCAAAAAGTTAGCGGTCCTGAAGAATTACAAAAAGCAACTGTCGATCAAATTAGTTTTATTGGAAGTCAAAAATATAGCCATTTATGGAAAACTTCAAAAGCAAGTGTTGCCATAGTTAATGATAGTTTAACTATTGAGCCAGAAGAGAATCGCGCTTTAATTAAAGTGAAAAACGCAGATTTAGCTATGGCGAAAATTTTAGAATTATTTAATCCAAGTTCTCCTGAATTTGAAGTTGAAATTCATCCAACAGCTGTTATTCACCAATCAGCAAGTATTGGTAATGGTTGTAAAATTGGCGCAAATTGTTATGTTGGAAAAGATGTTGTTTTGGATGATGGAGTGATTTTATATCCAAATGTTTGCATTTTTGATGAAACCAAGATTGGAAATAATACAGTTATTTGGTCAGGTACTGTAATTCGTGAACGATGTGAAATAGGTAGTAATTGTATCTTCCACACCAATGTTAGTATAGGTGCTGATGGTTTTGGATATAGACCAAGTGAAGATGGGCGAGGACTTGTAAAAATTCCTCATATAGGAAATGTTGTAATTGGAAATTATGTTGAAATTGGTGCTAACTCTACTGTAGACCGTGCAAAATTTAGCTCTACTATAATTGGTGATGGTTGTAAAATAGATAATTTGGTTCAAATTGCACATAATTGTGTTTTAGGGCGTTCTTGTATTATGGCTGGAAGTAGCGGCTTGGCAGGTTCTGTAACCTTAGGAGATGGAGTAATTATAGGAGGAAGTTCTTCAATAAAAGATCATGTTACTATACATTCTGGTGCTGTTGTTGGCGGAGGTTCTGGTGTAATGAATGATGTTGCAGCTGGGAAAACTGTTGTTGGATATCCTGCAACCGATTCTAGAGATATGTTTAGACAATGGGTAGCTTTAAGAAAATTAGCTAAAGATTAAAAATTAGATTTATATTTGTTAGTATAATTTAATCCATTTAAAATTATGAAAGTAGCATTAAAAGAAATAAAACCAGGTTTTGGACTTGGTAATTTAAAATTTGGAATGAGTAGGTTGGAAGTTAAATTGATGCTTGGTGAACCTTCATTTATTGATAAATATTCTCATACAGATTCAGATGTAGATTTAACAGAATCTTGGGAATATGATGAATTAGAATTATCAATTAGTTTTGACGAAGAAGAAGATTGGAAATTAATGATGATTTCAGTGAACTCAAATTTTTATGAGCTAGAAGGTGTTTCCCTAATTGGATTGGGAGAAATTGAACTTTTAAAAAACCTAGAAACTATTAATTTAGGGGAATTAAATCTTGAAGACTCTTCAGAATACGATGGTCAAGATCAAAAAGTAATTGAAATTGATGAAAAATCTATTAATTTTTGGATAAACGATGGTGTTTTAGATGAAATTCAATGGTCCCCTTTATTTTTAGATGATGATACTATAAAGTGGCCAGAATAAAGGAGAAAAATTTTATATAAATAATTTAAAAGTCAGACTTGGAATCATTCAAGTCTGACTTTTTCGATAATTGTCCATCACAATATCCTTTTTCATAAATGTCAAGTAGCAAGTTTATAACATAATCACTTTCAAATTCTAAACTTTTATCTAGTAATACTTCTAATTTTATTAAAATATTTTCAGCGTTAAACATTATTTGCTCTTTTGTTTTTTAATCGTAAAAGTGAAATGCAAAATGCTAATAAAACAAGTAATAATAAAAGGATAAAACTCGATTTTAAGTTTGAATAATTAGAGATAAAACCTAAAACAACTGGACCTGCAAGAAAACCAATGAATCCAATTCCTGAGACAAAAGAAATTCCATACGATGATGAAATTCCTTTAGTTTTACCTGCAATTCTAAATAATTCTGGAATAATTACTGAAAGTCCTAACCCTAATATGCCAAATCCGGTTAGGACAATATTGATAGTATTTGTAAGAATCGCAGAATATCCAAATATGGCAACAATACAACCATAAATAATAATCTTATTTGAACTTATATTTTTACTAATTCTATCGCCAAAAAATCGACCTAACATCATAGTTGTTGAAAAAATAACAAAACCTAATCCGTATAAACTGATAGATTTTAGAGACTCAATTTCTTTTAAATATAAGCTACTCCAATGTTCAATAGCACCTTCACTAGCCATAATAACAAAAGCTATAAAGGAAATTCCTATCAATGGTTTTAATTTTTTAAAAGTGAACCTAGATTTTTTCTCTGAATTTTTTCTTTCTTTAATGGTATAGTAGTGTTTTGCTAAAACAATATTGGTTATAAGTATAAATACGATTATTAGAAGCATATGCCATAATGGATTTTTATAATATGAAATAAGTAAACTTCCTAGCCCACCTCCAATAACTCCACCTAAACTAAAAAAACCATGTGATGCAGACATAATGTTGCAATTAGCTGATTGTTCTATTTGAGAGATCAAGGCATTCATTGTTATATCAGTTGTTCCTGAGAATATCCCAGTGATAAAGAGAGAAATACAAAGCAAGATGTAATTTGTAGCTAGAAGTGGAAAAATAAAGGATAAGGCAAAAAGAAGAATTCCAATAATTGTAAATTTACCAGTACCAATTTTTTTATTTAGGTATGGAACTAATGGTAAAAACACTAAAATTCCCAAAGCATATGAGAATAGAGCTAAACCTAATTCAGCATCGTTTAGATTTAATTTTAGTTTTACATTGGGAATGTACAGTACCCAGGTTCCAATTAAAATATTTAAAGAAGTAAATACCCATACTGGAGCAAAATATTTGTAATTAGTTAGTATAAGTTTTAATGAATTCATACGTGAGATTATATTTAATTTATTCTGCAAATGAATAAAACTTAGACAATTTAAAAGGCTTCAAAATATTCCATTTATTGGGTGATTTATTCATTAGTTATAATTTATTGAGAACTTATAGTTAATTTTGTCCAATGAAATCGAATTTTGAGCATGTCAATTATAATTTGGGATCTTCAATAAATGTTGAAAAATTCACGAATGAAAATCAATGCCCTCACGTTTATTTACACTTGCATAACTCCTATGAAATTGTTTATGTAAAAAATGGAAGAGGAAAAATAAAAGTTGAAAATTCTGAGAAAGTTTATAATGATGGTACTTTGGTTTTTTTAGGACCAAACATTCCTCACTTTGGTTTTAGTAATCAAGAATTTACCAATAATTTTGAAGTTGTTATTCAATTTGATGAGGTTTTTGTAAATGAAAAACTAAAGGCTTTCCCTGAATTTGGCAGTATTAAAAATTTAATTAATTCAGCTAATAAAGTAATCTTGTTTGATAATGAAGTTAAAAAAGATTTAGCTTCAGTTTTTGAAGGATTGGATGAAAATTCTCCATCGGATAAATTAATTGGGATGTTTCAAATTTTATCAAAGCTGTCTGATTGTGAAAAATATGAAACATTACTTTTTCAAAATATCAGCCATCGTTATTTAAATAATGATAGAATTAATATTGTTTTTGATTATATCAATTCAAATTTTGATTCTAACATAAGTACTGTCGATATTGCAGATAAGCTAGGACTTACTACAAATTCATTTTGTAAAATGTTTAAAAAAATAACTACAAAATCATTTCTTGATTATGTAAATGAATTTAGGATTGAAAAAGCAACGTATTTGATTTTAAATACCTGTCTCTTATACACATCT
>SDWL01000105.1 GCA_004195315.1 Lutibacter sp. | reverse complement strand
AGATGTGTATAAGAGACAGGTAACATGTTATACATTTTAATCAATGAATGATAAAAATCAGTTAAAATTAAGGTGAAAATTATTATATTCGTTTCATTATAAATAAATTATTAACACTATAAAAGATATATATATAAACGATGCTAGATAAAGCAATTTTAGAAGTAGATGGTAAAAAATATGAGTTTCCAGTTTTAATAGGAACTGAAAATGAAGTTGCCATTGATATTAGTAAACTTAGAGGAGTAACTAATGGTGTTATAACTATAGATACAGGTTTTAAGAATACAGGATCATGTTCAAGTAAAATAACATTTTTAGATGGTGAAAAAGGGATTTTACGTCATCGCGGGTATGCAATTGAAGATTTAACAAAAAAAGCAAACTTTCTAGAAGTAGCTTTTTTAGTAATTTTTGGTGAATTACCAACAAAATTTGAATTAAAGAAATTTGAAGATGATATTAAATCTTACTCATTAGTTAATGAAGAGATGAAAGGTATTGTTGAAGGTTTTCCAAAATCAGCTCACCCTATGGGTATGCTATCTTCTTTAACTAGTGCTTTAACTGCTTTTAATCCTAGAAGAGTTGACGTTAATTGTAAAGACGATATGTACAATGCAGTTGTGAAAATATTAGGAAAATTTCCTGTATTAGCAACTTGGGCACATAGAAGAAATAATGGTTTGCCTTTAAATTATTCTGATAATTCTTTAGGTTATATTGAAAACATTATGCAATTAATGTTCAAAATTCCTACTGAAGATTATAAAATGAATCCAATTGCAGTAAAAGCATTGGATGAGTTATTAATATTACATGAAGATCATGAACAAAATTGTTCAACATCAACTGTACGTATAGTTGGTTCATCAGGAGCAGGTTTATTTGCATCAATTTCTGCAGGTGTTTCTGCACTTTGGGGTCCACTTCATGGTGGCGCAAACCAAGCTGTATTAGAAATGTTAGAAAAAATTCAAAATGATGGTGGAGATGTTGATAAGTTTATTGCGAAAGCAAAAGATAAAAATGATCCATTCCGTTTAATGGGATTCGGGCATAGAGTTTATAAAAACTTCGACCCAAGAGCTCGTATCATTAAAAAAGCAGCTGATGAATTATTTGCAGATTTAAATTTGAACGACCCAGTTTTAAGTATTGCTAAACATTTAGAAGAAGTAGCATTAAAAGATGAGTATTTTGCAGAACGTAAACTATATCCTAATGTAGACTTCTATTCAGGAATTATTTATAGAGCTTTAGGTATTCCTGTTGAAATGTTTACAGTTATGTTTGCAATTGGACGTTTACCAGGTTGGATTGCACAATGGAAAGAAATGCGTAAAAATGGTGAACCAATTGGTCGTCCACGCCAATTATATACTGGCGAAGCATTACGTCCATTCAAATCATTTGAAGAAAGATAAAATAAATTTAAATTATTCCGAAAACCTCATATTAATCTATGGGGTTTTTTTATTTTTACATAAAATAATAATATATGATAAAACTAAATGTTCAAGATGAAACTTCTCGTCTTAGAGCTGTGGTTTTAGGAATTGCAAAAAGTAATGGACCAACGCCAAAACTAGAAGATGCATATGACCCTAAATCAAAAGAGCACATTAAAGCAGGTACATATCCATTAGAAAAGCATATGATTTTAGAGATGGAAGCTTTAAATAATGTATTTAAAAAATACGAAGTTAAAGTTTATAGACCAGAAATTATTGAAGATTATAATCAAATATTTTCAAGAGATATTGCTTTTGTTATTGAAGATAAATTAATAAAATCAAATATTTTACCAGAAAGAGAAAAAGAAATTGAAGCAATTCAATACATTTTAAACCAAGTAGATTCAACTAATATAATTGAAACTACTAGCGATATTCATTTTGAAGGTGGTGATGTAATGATGTGGAAAAATTATATTTTTATTGGAACTTATAAGGGTAACGATTATAAGGATTTTATTACTGCACGTACTAATATGAAAGGTGTTAATTTTATTAAAGAATTATTTCCAAACAAAATTGTTAAAGAATTTGATTTAGTGAAATCTAATACAAATGCTAAGGAAAACGCATTACATTTAGACTGCTGCTTTCAACCTATAGGAAGAGAAAAAGCAATTATACATAAAGAAGGATTTAGAAATGAGAATGATTATAATTATCTTGTAGACTTATTTGGGATAGATAATCTATTTCATATTACAAAAGATGAAATGTATCAAATGTTTTCAAATGTTTTTTCAATTTCAAATGAAGTTGTAGTATCAGAGAAAAACTTTACCAGATTAAATAATTGGTTAAGAAATCAAGGATTTATAGTTGAGGAAGTACCGTATGCCGAAATTGCAAAACAAGAAGGGTTATTAAGATGTTCAACAATGCCATTAATTAGAGATTAAATTATGAAGCAAATTACAAATACAATTTTAATGATTCGTCCAGTTTCATTTAGAATGAATGAACAAACTGCTGTAAATAATTATTATCAAAAAGTATTAGATGATTTAACCCATGAAACGGTTCAATTTAAAGCTTTGCAAGAATTTGATAATTTTGTAGATAAATTACGAGTAATTGGAGTTGAAGTAATTGTTATTAATGACACAAAAGAGTTTGATACACCAGATTCAATTTTTCCAAATAATTGGATCTCATTTCATGAAAGTGGTGATGTGGGATTGTATCCTATGTTTGCAGAAAACAGACGATTGGAAAGAAGAGAGGATGTTTTAGAAACCCTTGAAGAGGTTGGTTTTGTAATTGAAAATGTAATTGACTATACTTCTGCAGAAAATGAAAAATTATTTTTAGAAGGCACAGGAAGTTTGCTGTTAGACAGGGTAAATAGTATAGCATATTGCGCATTGTCACCAAGAGCTGATGAAGATTTGTTAATTGAATTTTGTGAAGATTTTGAATACACACCTGTTTCTTTTGTTTCCAGTCAAACGGTTAATGATAAACGATTACCGATTTATCACACAAATGTAATAATGTGTTTAGGTGAAAAGTTTTCATTAATTTGTTTAGATAGTATTGATGATAAAAAAGAAAGAAAAAATGTAGTAAAGCATTTGAAAGAAGATGGTAAAGAAATTATTGCAATTACAGAAGAACAAGTAAATAGTTTTGCAGGAAATATGCTACAAGTTATTGGAACAAATGAAGAGCGTTATATTATTATGTCAAATTCCGCCTACGAAAGTTTAACAAAACAGCAAAAGAACCAACTTGAAAAACATGGTAAAATTATATACAGTTCGTTAGATACTATTGAAGCTTGTGGTGGTGGAAGTGCTAGATGTATGATGGCAGAAGTTTTTTTACCAAAAACGGTTTAAATTAATTTAAAAATGCTCTCTAAAAAAACAAAATATGGTCTAAAAGCATTAAGTTTCCTTGCAAAGCAAGAACAAAATGTGCCAGTTCTAATTTCAGATATTTCAACTTCTGAAAATATATCCAAAAAATTTTTGGAAAGTATTTTACTTACTTTAAAAAAGAGTGGAATTCTTGCTTCTAAAAAAGGAAAAGGCGGTGGTTATTATTTGTTAAAACAGCCAATTGAAATTAAAATAGCTACAATAATTAGATTACTTGAAGGTCCAATAGCTATGATACCCTGTGTAAGTTTAAATTATTATGAAAAATGTGAAGATTGTGTTAGTGAAGAAAAATGTGGTTTAAGCATATTAATGGCAGAAGTACGTGATAGTACATTAAAAATTCTTGAAAACAAAACCTTAGCTGATATTGAATGTTAGTTTAAAGGAATGTAAAATACCATTTATTAAAAAGGTCTTTCATTTGAAAGACCTTTTTAATGTTAATGATTACACTTTAACTAAAATTGGTATCTGAACCTTAAATAATACGTTTTTTAAAGTTTCCAATTCAATTAATAAATTTTCTTTATTTGAGTCAAAAGAAGAAAATAAATTGTAATAGTATTCAATTCCTTCATTTAAATTGTGTTGGAATGTATTTAAATATTTTTCATTTTTTGAGGTTAAAGAATCTTTAAACTCGTCTACTTTGTTAGCAAAATAATCAACATACATTGATAATTCCTTTATAAACATATGTGGACGGTTATTTGTATCAACCACATTAACTTTTCCGTAAATATGAGCTACCATTTCCTTTAATGAAAGTTCTTTTGAAAAATAAGCCATATTTGGTCCTGGGCATATAGCAACTCCTTGCTTTTCACCTTTATGTTCAATACCATATTCAATAAGAGCAGCATTTGATAACCCTTCGCATAAACAAGCTTTATCTGTTATTTGACTGGACTTTTTGTTATACTCCTGCTCACTTAAATTTTCATCCTTTAATTGATTTAATTTTAAGGATTGATATTTTTTTGAAGCAGTACAAATTACTTTTTCAGTAAATTCTGTATTGGATGACAAAAATTTCTTAGGACAAGAGCTTCCTGCGTTATTATTTGCAATTCTTTCATTTTTAAGAATTTCATTGGTATTACCTCTTAAACTATTAAAAGGCACACCTAAAGGAGAAATATTACTTAAAAATAAATCTTTTTCTTTGGCGATTTTTAAAGCTTCCATAGTTTCTGAATCAACAGTTGAAGCCTCTGGAACTAATAAAAATGGAGAGCCCCATCCAACAGAATTAACTTTATAATTATCTAATAAAAATTCATGTTCTTCTGAAGTTCCAACACCACCTTGAACGGTAATATTTAAGTCTAGGGGAGCATTAGGAACATGTTTGCCTTTATTTTTTAATGCACCAACAAGAATGTTGTGAATATCAATTACTAACGTTTCTTTATTTTGTTTGAATTCTTCTAAAATTGGACCTAATAAATAACCGTCTGAAGCAAATGCATGACCACCACAGTTTAAACCAGATTCTATTCTATATTCAGAAACCCATAATCCTTTTTTTGCTAAAAATTTTCCTTGTATTAAAGCAGATCTATAATCACTTACTTTTAAAATAATTTTCTTTTTCTGAATGTTATTTTCATTTGGAAAAAAATCATTAAAATTTTCAAAATAACTATACAACCTTGGGTTCATTCCAGCTGAAAGAACTACAGATGATTCTAAATTACTATTGGCAAAACCTCTTAATGCAGCATGTGCATCATTAAATTCAGAAGGTAATAATTCATTTTTACTATAATTTGGCTTATCAAGCTTCGTCATAATATTAACATCTATACTACCTGGTTTAAGGTTGCTTTGAATCCAATTATTTAAATCTTCTTTTAATGTATTGTTTTGAATTGTCTCAATGAAATTTTGTTTTAATTCTGAAAAATCTGGAAGCAAGTCCATGTATTTTTCAAATTCACTGCTTTTTTCTTCAAAACTCTTTTTAAGAGTTTCAAATTTAAGCTTTACAATAAGATCAACAGTATTTAGATAAGAGGTAATTCTTTTAGCTCTATAATCTTCAACTTTTGTAGAAATTGCTTTAAAAGGAATTTCAAATTTTGCTGAATAATATTCATTCATTTTTTCAATAATAATATCATCAACAATTGAAATAACAGATGAAATACCATATTTCGCAACTTTAATAGGACTATCTATTGTAAAAGCAAGCCCCATAACAGGTATGTGAAACGTGTGTGGGTTTGTTTTTTTTTGCATATTATTTTGTAATTAATTTAAAATTCAAGTTGCTATTAAACGCAAAAATAAGCAACTTGTTTAGAATAACAGTGATGATTATCATTGTTTAACATTTTTTGTGATTTTTTTAGGATTTGATAATTGCTAAAAAAGCCAATTCAAACTAGTTGAGTTGGCTTAACAATTTAATATTTAAATTGGAATTAGCTTCCTGATACACTACCTCCAGAAGAGGTGTCTTTGTTCACATCGGTAGGGCTTCCTTCATAATCAATATCTCCACCGCTACTCGCTTTCGCCGTTAATTTGCCTGAAACATTTACGTTAATATTCGCTCCGCTACTTACTTTTGCATAAACATCAACAGCTTCTAGTTCATCTGCATCTATAGAACTACCACTACTTGCGTTTGCTGATAATGTTTCTGTATTTCCAAAAATATCAATATCTGCACCACTTGAGCATTCACTAGTAACTTCAGTAGTATTAACGTAAATTTTTATTGAACTTCCGCTACTTGATTCAAGATCTAATGATTTAGTTTGTAACGTATTTTCTGACCTTACTGATGCTCCGCTGGATGTTCTTATTTTTGAAATAGTATTGGTAGTTAAATATACGTTACGTGCTTTAGCACGATAAACATTTTTATCGAAATAGACTTTTAATTCCCCATTTTTTACTTCAGTAATTAATAAATCCAGTATGTTTTCGTCAGCCTCAACTTTAATTTCAGTAGAATTCCCTTGTGTTAAGTATAAATTAATTCCTTGTTGTACTTTAATTACATCAAAGTCTGAACTAATGGTTCTATCTTCAGAGATTACATTTCCATTGCCCTTGATACCTGTTATTCCATCCATAAAACATGAGGAAGTTGTAAATAGGAGAACAAGTATAGCTGTTAATTTAGTGAGTGTTTTCATAAGTGTGTTTTAATTTTTTCAAATGTATTTCTAAACGTATTGTGTACAAAATTTTAGTGTATGAACTGTTTAATTAGCTATCTGAATTGTAATTATTTAATAATAATTCCGTTTTCATCAATTTTTACTTCAGCATCCTTATCGCCATCTTTAACTTTTAGTTTAACACCATTTCTGTCAATATTTAAATTAAAATGTTCATCATTTCTTTTAAAGCTACTACCATAAATATTTGGGTCACAGTCTAAACATTCTAATCCATTTTCAGTCATCTTATAAAGATGCTTTGGCATATCCCTATCATGAATATCTCTGTCTCTTATACACATCT
>SDWL01000104.1 GCA_004195315.1 Lutibacter sp. | reverse complement strand
TCCATTTTAAATTTCCTTTGATAAGATTAATAGACTTGTATATTCAATACTTTAATGCAACATTTTTTCAAACAAATACTATTTTAAATAGTAGCATATTGCCTGTAGTTGGTTATAATTTTATATCCACTTTTTTTTATAAATTTTATTAGTTTCAGGTTTTTTTAACCTGTTTCTAAAATACATTTAGTAAAAGACAATTTTCTAATTCTTATAACTCTTCCTTCTCCTCTAAATTACTTTGCTAAATAACGTACACTCTAATTTTTCTTTTTTTAAGATGGGTATTATTGAAAAGGTTAATAAGTTCATCTGCTTTTGATGCAGATACACCAACAAACGCACAATCACTCTTCAATTCAATGATTCCTAATTCGTCTTTATTTAGTTTTCCTTCCTTAAAGAATAAACCTGCAATATCGCCTTTTGAAATTTTATCTTTTCTTCCTCCTGAAATAAATAAGGTTTTCCAACTAGAAGGTTCTGGAGTTGGATGTTTCTCTATCATTTCATTTTCAGAATTTGAAGTGAAATCTGAAGGTTTTTCATTTTTCCATTGAATCACATAAGCCGTTCCTTTACTATTCATTCTGGCAGTTCGTCCGTTTCTATGCGTAAATTCGTCCCTTTTTAAGGGAAGCTGATAATGGATAATATATTTAATCTCAGAAATATCTAATCCTCTAGCTGCCAAATCTGTAGCTACTATTAATTGATGTGTCCCATTACGAAATTTTATAAGCGACCTTTCTCTATCTTGTTGCTCCATTGCACCATAAAAACAACCATGACTAATATGATTATCGTTCAAATAATCACTTACCATTTCAATAGTATCTCTAAAGTTACAAAAGATAATAGCTGGTTCATTTTTTATAGAACATACCAAATCTATCAACGTTTCTAATTTATCTTTGGTTGGAGAAATTACAGTTTTAATGTTTAAAAGAGTTGTTTCTTTTGTTAAGTAATTAATGGTTTTTGGATTTTCTAAACCAACAAATTCAGGAATTTTTAGTCCTTTTGTTGCTGAAGTTAATATTCTTTTTTTAACCATTCTAAGCGAAGCTACAATTTCAATCATTTCATCTTTAAAACCTACTTCCAATGATTTATCAAACTCGTCTAAAACCAACGTTGTAATATTCTCAGTTGAAAAAGTGGCTCTTCTTAAATGATCTGAAATTCTACCAGGAGTTCCAATTAAAATAGCTGGACTATGATTTAAATCTATTTCATCTTTAGAAATTGAGCGTCCACCATAAACAGCATTGGCTTTAAAACCCGTCCCCATTTCACGAGTAACTTGCTCTATTTGAATAGCTAATTCTCTTGAAGGCACTAAAATAAGTACTTGAACATTTGAACAATCAACATCCAATTTTTTTATAATTGGCAATAAAAAAGCGAGTGTTTTTCCTGTTCCCGTTGGTGATAATAGAACAACATTATTAGTAGAGTTAATTACTAACGCTGCCTCCTCTTGCATTGGATTTAAGGTAACAATCCCTAACTTATCCAAAATATGTTGTTGATTTTTAATGATATTTGCCATTATGTAAACAAAGTTTATTAAGGAAAGTTATTATAAAACAAGTAATTAAAGTATGTTATTCTTCCGGTGGTCTTCCATGAATTATTTCAAAATCTCTATCAAAATTATCTCTTAAATAAAAGCGAAGTTTGGTTCTGTAATCTTCTTTTAACCAAGTCACAAAATTATGAGTACTTCTGCAAATACATTTAGAATAGCTATCTATTCTGTAATCAATATCATCACATAATTTTTTTGATAAATCATAAGCATCATAAACGTCTTCACTATTTTCTATACAAATTTTCGCATGTTGTATTATAGACTTTTCTAACACAACTTTTGAAGATTCACCGTTACTTATAGATTCTATATAGGTGCCTTTAACATCAAAATAAACTTCAGTAGAATTCGTAAATTGAACTCTTAAATCTGCTGGCATTTCATATCTAAAATTACTCTCTAGATCTTCATCACTTAAAATTTTATCTAAATAATAATTAGGTGATTTAAATATTTTTTGCCAATCTAAATCTGCTCCCCACTCTCCAAAACGGTGCACGTTATTACCCAAATCAATCACTGAAAAGGTAGATTTATTTTTTAAAATACGCGAACCACGGCCAATCATTTGATAATACAATCCTAATGATTTTGTAGCTCTATTTAAAATAATTGTATTTACAGTAGGCTCATCAAACCCAGTTGTTAAAATACTTACAGATGTTAAAATAGCATGTGGCGTATCTTTAAACCATTTCAATACCATTTTTCTATCTTTTTTACTATACGTATTATCCAGATGAGCAATAGGATACCCAGCAGATTTAAAGGTTTCAAATACTTGAATTGAAGTATTAATTCCGTTATTAAAAATTAATGTTTTCTTTTCTTTTGAATGTAATTCGTAAGCCTGAATTAACATACCAAGCATTTCATTATTTGTATATAAATCTTCAGAAGATTTTACAGTATAATCTCCATTTGCTCCAACTTCTAAAGAAGTTAAACCTACATTATATGAAAAAACTTCGGCTCGTGCTAAAAATTCATTTTCAATTAATGAAGCAATCGTTTCCCCAACAATTAGTTCATTATAATTGTCTTTCATTGGAAGCTTCATATTTGAACTCAATGGTGTTGCGGTAACACCTAAAATAAATGACTTATCAAAAAACTCAAATAATTTAGTAAATGAATTATAATGGGCTTCATCAATAATAACTAAACCAATATCAGAAATATCAAATTTATTGTCATTTAACCTATTATTCAGCGTTTCAACCATAGCAACAAAACAGCTATAATCATTTTGATCGTCTAGGTTTGCCTTGCTATCCACCACTTTATTGGCAACGCCAAACTCTGTAAGCATTGTGGAAGTTTGCCTACTTAATTCTACCCGATGAGTTAATACAAGAGCTTTTTTCTTGTGGTGTTTCAAATATTGACGTACAATTTCAGAAAAAATTACTGTTTTACCACCACCTGTAGGTAGTTGATACAGTAAATGATAATCATCAGGAGAATCTTCAAAACTTTTAAAAATTTTATTAATAGCTTCTTTCTGATAACTATAAAGATCTTTTCCAGCTTTTCTTTCTTCTAATTCTAATGATTTATCTGACACGTAAATGAATTTTTGATAGATTGCAAAAGTACCGCCTTTATTAGGTTTATAACAACAAATTGTTAACAAACTTTAAAAATAAGTTAAAACTAAGTATAGTTTTAAAAATTATATTAGTAATTACAAAAACTATTAAGTTAAATTAAGCTTATGATAATTAGCAATTTACCAGTCTATTGGACGGTAATCTTTTAAAAATTTTCCACACCAATGTTTTCCTATATTAATTCCGTCTAAAAGTGGGTCCATAACTCTTGCAGCGCCATCAACAATATCTAATGGAGGTTGGAAATCATGAATTTCAACTTTTTTCTTTGATAATTCAACAGGATCTTCATCTGTAACCCAACCCGTATCAACAGCATTCATATAAATACCATCTTTTGCAAGTGTTGCTGCAGAAGTATGGGTCATCATATTTAATGCTGCTTTTGCCATATTTGTATGTGGGTGACGATCTTGTTTTCGAAAACGATGGAATTTCCCTTCCATTGCAGAAACATTAATAATGTGTTTTTGACCTGTATTTTCTTTTTTCATAATATTAGAAAGACGGTTGTTTAACACAAAAGGCGCTATAGAATTAACTAACTGAACTTCAATCATTTCAGTTGTTTCAATTTCACCTAATTTTAAACGCCAGCTATTGGTTAATCTTAAATCTACTTGCTGTAGATCAGCATCCAATTCACCTTCTGGGAAAACTTCTTTTGCACTTAATGAATTATCGAAACTATATGGTATTTGAGATAATTTAGCTGATGATCGTATGCCTATTCCTGGTTCTGGACCGTGCCAAGTTACTGGTAATGAATTATTTTTGTAATCTACAACATTAGAAGTTATCGTTTTTAACTCTTCCAAACAATTATGATGATCCGCTAATAAATCTTGAACAGATTTTGGTAGTGCTTCATAAGTCAATTCTTCTTTTTCCATTAAATGATAAAAAAATCCAGCTGGCCTTCTAACTGTTTGCGCGGCATTATTGATTAAAATATCTAATCGTTCGTATTGCTGTTCAATAAAATTGCAAAAAATTTCAACACTTGGGATATGCCTTAAATCTAAGCCATGAATTTTTAAACGATTTCCCCACTTACTGAAATCATCTTCTTTAGAAAATCGAAGAGCAGAATCTACTGGAAATCTGGTAGTTGCTACAACTGTAGCTCCAGAACGCAACAACATTAAAGTAATATGATACCCAATTTTTAAACGTGAACCTGTTACAACTGCAACTTGTCCTGTTAAATCAGCTGATTGAAAGCGTTTTGCATAGTTAAAATCTCCACATTCAGTACACATTGTATCATAAAAATGATGCAATTTTGTGTAAACCGCTTTGCAAACGTAACAATTTCTTGGAGATTCTAATTTTAGTTCTTTGTCATTGGTTTTACCAGTCAGATCTATTAACAGAGGAGCTACAAAAACAGATGCTTCCCGAGCGCTTCTAATTCCTGTTTCTTTACGCGCATGCTTATCGTGTGCAATCATTTTTCTCTTAACAGCTTTTTTAGCATCTTTTTTTCTTCTCGAAAATTCATCACGATTGGGTCTCGTCAATAATCCAGCAGCTGTCATTAAAGCAACTCTTTTTTCCTCAGGAAGCTCAAATACTTGATTTGTATCTTCAACTAATTTTTGTAAAATTGAAATACAAGTTTCAATTTGCTCTTGACTTAGCTTATCTGTCCCATCCTGATTTGTTTGCTTCATAAATTTTATTTTCAAGGCTGCAAATATACTATTATTTCTGTTTGATTTTTTTTCTATATTGAGCCTAAGGAAACTTATTAAGATTGCTAAAAAATAACTACTTAACAGAATAAAAAAACCGAAGTTATTAAACTACGGTTTTTATTTTAAAAAATCAAAATGTCTTTCTATCTTGAATAATTTGGAGATTCCTTAGTAATTGTAACATTATGAGGATGACTTTCTCGCATTCCTGCAGAAGTAATTTTTACAAATTTTGCTTCTTTTTGAGCTTCAATATCTTTTGCCCCACAATAGCCCATACCTGCACGTAAACCGCC
This sequence comes from Lutibacter sp., assembly GCA_004195315.1. Classification (GTDB taxonomy): domain Bacteria; phylum Bacteroidota; class Bacteroidia; order Flavobacteriales; family Flavobacteriaceae; genus Lutibacter. Next base: position 1,778 of record SDWL01000104.1, on the reverse strand, counting down.
TATAAATTGATGCATTGTTTCTTGTAATTCACCTTTATAAGGAACTCTACCAACAATCCCCTCAGGGACTAATTTTTTAATATCATCTTCAACATCTTGAAAATAACGATCTTTTGAACCAGTTTGCATCGCTTCAACAGATCCCATTCCTCTGTAAGATTTAAATTTTCTTCCTTCAAAAATAATAGTTTCACCTGGAGATTCTTTGGTTCCAGCTAATAAAGAACCTAGCATAACGCAATCTGCTCCTGCTGCAATAGCTTTTGGAATATCACCCGTATATCTTACTCCACCATCAGCAATTACTGGCACTCCAGATCCTTTTATAGCTTGCGCAACTTCAATAATAGCTGAAAGCTGTGGATAACCAACACCTGCAACAACACGTGTTGTACAAATTGATCCTGGCCCAATACCTACTTTTACAGCGTCAGCGCCTGCTTCAACTAAATATTTTGCAGCTTCGCCTGTTGCAATATTTCCAACAACAATATCTGTATTAGGATAGATTGTTTTTATTTCTTTTAAAACAGTAACCACGCCTTTTGTATGACCATGAGCAGTATCAATTATTAATGCATCCACACCTACTTTTATTAAAGCTTCTGCTCTTTCAAATGCATCTCCAGTAACTCCAATAGCTGCTGCAACGCGTAAACGCCCATATTGATCTTTATTTGCGCTTGGATTCTCAATAACTTTAATAATATCTCTATACGTAATTAAACCAACTAATTTATAATCGGGATTTACTACAGGTAATTTTTCAATTTTATTTTCTTGTAAAATAAGTTCTGCTTGCTTTAGCGAAGTTCCTTCTGCAACAGTTACTAAGTTTTCAGAAGTCATTACTTCAGCAATTTTACGAGTGTTATCACCTTCAAAACGTAAATCTCTGTTTGTAATAATACCTATTAATTTTCCATTAGTATCAATAACTGGTATACCTCCAATGCTATATTCGCGCATTAAATTTTTTGCTGTAAGTACAGTTTCATCTTTAGTTATTGTAATTGGTTCTAAAATCATACCTGACTCTGAACGCTTTACTTTTTTTACTTCGTTTGCCTGCCTTTCAATAGACATATTTTTGTGCAACACACCAATACCTCCAACTCTTGCCATAGCAATTGCCATTTCAGATTCAGTTACGGTGTCCATTGCTGCTGAAACAACAGGTACGTTTAATGTTATATTTCTTGTGAATTTTGCTTGAATATTTACCTCGCGTGGTAATACTTCTGAAAAGGCCGGAATTAGTAATACGTCATCGTAGGTTAATCCTTCACCTACAAATTTTGAAGAGTTTGAAATCATGTGCAATCAACTTATAATTAATTGCGAGCAAATTTACAGTTTTTAATTGAATTTAAGCCTTAAATTAATTCTTTACTTTTTTGAAAATATAATTTGATGAATAATTGAAAGTGTAGCTACTACAAAACTAACAGTCATTAATATCCCTGATACAATTACAATGTATTTAAACCATAATACACCGCTCCATAACAAATAAATACCTCCAAAAGTTAAAATAACCGACATTGAAAGGAAGTGATTATGAACAACGGTTAATATTTCTTGTACATTTTTTTTAAACTTAATTACTATCTTTATTTTAAGAGGTTAAAAAAAGTATCTCTTCTCTTTTTAATAAAAATTAGTTAAAACAACTAAATTAAAATTCAGCACTTTAATCATTTATTTCTCTTTAACCTTTTATCTTTATTTTTGCTTTAAATAATTGGTAACGTATTGATTAACATTCTAAATTAGAT
>SDWL01000508.1 GCA_004195315.1 Lutibacter sp. | reverse complement strand
CAAAAGGAATAAGTATTAAAATAGATTTCAAATTAAAACTGCTAAAAAAAATAATGTATCCCAATAAAAATATTGATAAAACTGATAAATACAACAAATAATATTTGTGCCCCAAAAACCAATTTTTAAACCAATTAAGTTGATTCTTTTTTATTTCAAAAAAACGAATAAAATTATAAGAAATTATGATAGAAAGTGCTACAAAAACTGGGGTTAAATTATCAATAATTCCAAATTTAAGAAGTGTAATTTTAGTTAAACTAAAGCCTGCTAATGCGACGTGTATATTACTGAAAATATAAAAATCAACTATTTTTTTAAAAAAATGCATTTTACAAATGTACATATTTGTTGATATACTTAATTTTCGGTTAACAAAATATTAGAATTCAGTAATAAAAATAACACTCTAATTACTCAAATTTAAGTATTTTTGACTCATTAATATATTTTAATACCATATACAAAAATGAAAACAGATTCATTCGTTTTAAGACACATAGGGCCTAGTGAAAATGAAGTTAATGAAATGGTGAAAACTATTGGAGTCTCTTCAGTAGATGAGCTAATAAATAAGACCATTCCTTCAGACATTAGATTAAAAAATAATTTAGATTTACCAAAAGCATTAAGTGAGTTTGAATATATGTCACATATTCAAGAGCTTGCAAACAAAAATAAATTGTATAAAAATTATATTGGTTTAGGATATCATCCAACCATACTTCCTAGTGTCATTCAACGTAATATACTTGAAAATCCAGGATGGTATACTGCATACACTCCATACCAAGCTGAAATAGCTCAAGGTCGTTTAGAAGCCTTGTTAAATTACCAAACCATGGTAACTGAACTTACCGGAATGGAATTATCAAATGCATCATTATTAGATGAAGGAACTGCTGCTGGTGAGGCTATGATTATGTTATTAAACACAAGATCTAGAGCTCAAATAAAGGCAAATGCTGTTAAGTTTTTTGTTTCAGAAGAAGTATTACCTCAAACAATTGATGTTTTAAAAACAAGAGCAATTCCTTTAGGTGTAGAAATAGTAATTGGTGACCACCAAAATTTTGAGCTTACAAATGAGTTTTATGGTGCTATTTTACAATACCCTGCAAAAAATGGAGAAGTTTATAACTATACTGCCTTTGTTGAAAATGTAAAAACTACAGAAACAAAAATTGTGGTTGCGGCGGATTTATTAAGCTTAACA
>SDWL01000103.1 GCA_004195315.1 Lutibacter sp. | reverse complement strand
TTTAATGTCCAGAGTCCCCAAAAAAGGTTCTCTAACATACACATAAAATGTTCCAAGCTTTCTTTGCTCCAGTAAAATGTCAGGCCTTAGTTCGCTGGCTAACCTCTCGCCTCGCACTGAAAAATGCCAATAATGAGGCCTAAAAGGATCAAATAAACCTCTACGCCTTCGAATGGTTTGAATCTCGGTATAAGGATAATTGTTGTCATCTAAGTATTGAGCCACCGCAGCAATCAACTTTCCAGGTGGCTCATATAGTCTTGTTTCGATAGGAAAAACCACGATAACCACCAACATACCGACGAGTCCAAAAAACAACATTCTCGACCATTTAGCCAACATAAAATGCCATGCAATGAAACGGGATAATATCAACCAGATACCAAAGCAGATAATAAGTGGCTCAAAATTTGAAAGTACCGGGATAAAAGTAGTACTTTCCTCTGCAGGTGCAGCACAATAAAACAGTGCGGCCCCAAATAACAGCGAGCACAGCGCCTCCAATATCCTGAACTTAATCAAACTGAATATTCCATTGTTTTAATTTGCCAATATTTTTTCTTGCGCTTACTAAAACAATCTTTGTCTTTAGTTTTTCTTCTAATTTTTTTACATCAATACTAATTCCTTTCCGCTTCATTTGGTCAATCATATTGATTACCAAAATAGTTGGGATTTTTAAATCTTTTATTTGTGTAAATAGAAGTAGATTTCTCTTAATATTTTCAATTTCAACAACAACAATTATTACATCAGGAAAGCTCTTTCCTTTTTCATTCAACAAAGTATCTAACACCATAGTTTCATCCATTGAAGTAGGATTAATACTATATGTTCCTGGTAAATCCGTAATTTCTGCTATAATGTTATCGCTTAATTTACAAACACCTTGCTTTTTTTCAACTGTAATTCCTGGGTAATTTCCAACCTTCTGTTTTAATCCCGTAAGTTGGTTAAATAATGATGTTTTTCCGGTATTTGGATTTCCAACTAAAGCAACTTTTACAACCTTATCATTACTCATTAAATTCTATTATTTAACAACTGTTATTTTTTCGGCAGTTTCTCTCCTAATAGCTAAATGACTTCCATTAACTCTAATATACAAAGGGCAATCAAGTGGTGCTTTTTGGATTAATTGAACTTCTTTTCCTGGTAAACAACCCATTTCAAGCAATTCTAAAGGAATATTTTCTAAACAAAGTTTTTCTATAAAAGCCCTTTCTCCAATTCGTAAATTTGCAATAGTTTTAAACATTATTAAGAATAGTTATAAATAGTGTGCAAATATACTAAATTAGAATCATTCTAAACAATGATATATATCACTAATCCCTAAATTCATTTTGCAAAATTCTAATATCTGAAATTAAACGTTGAATATCTTCATTATCAGTACCGTCATAAAACCCACGAATTTGTTGTTTTTTATCGACCAAAACAAAATTTTCTGTATGAACAAAATCTTGCAATCCTCCATCACCTTCATCTAATACCGCAAAATAACTTTTACGAGCTAAATTATATATATGTTTTTTATCACCTGTAGTAATATTCCATTTTGAATCAATAACTCCTTTTTTATCTGCGTATTCTCTTAATACTGAAACACTGTCTATAACTGGCGTAACTGAATGTGATAAAAACATAATGTCATCATCATTTTTAAAAATTTCTTGAAGTTTACCAATGTTATTTGTCATTATTGGGCAAATAGTCATGCATCTTGTAAAAAAGAAATCAGCTACATAAATTTTACTTTTATAATCTTTTTGAGTGATTGTTTTTCCATTTTGATTAATTAAATTAAAATCAGCTACTTTATGATTTCTACGAATATGAATAATACTTTCATCAACTAATCTTGGATTTACATCTGACGGATTGTAAACCGGTAATCTTTTTTCAGGAGTCAGTAAAGTATAGATTGCATAAATCATAAAAACTGAAAACAAACCCATAATGGTTAACGTTGGAATTGATTTTTTAAAAAAATTTATATCCATCTTATTTATAAAATTAAAACACAAATTTAATACAATTGGTTATTATTGTTCGTTGTCAATTCTAAAACTTTGTTAAAACTCATAGTTCCTGTAATTTTTGGTTTTACAACTGTATTTAAAACCGTACATTTGTGCGATTTTATTTTTAAAATATATATGGAGATAGTTATAAAAGCAGCGCAGTTTATTTTAAGTTTATCGTTTTTAATTGTTTTGCACGAATTAGGGCATTTTATCCCAGCAAAAATATTTAAAACACGTGTTGAAAAATTCTACTTATTTTTTGATTATAAATTCTCCTTATTTAAAACAAAAATTGGAGAAACAGTTTACGGTATTGGTTGGATTCCATTAGGAGGTTACGTAAAAATCTCAGGAATGATTGATGAAAGTATGGATACTGAGCAAATGAAACTCCCTGCTCAACCTTGGGAATTTAGATCTAAACCAGCTTGGCAGCGTTTAATTATTATGTTGGGTGGTGTAACCGTAAATTTCTTATTAGGAATTCTAATTTACATCATGATTACTTTTGTTTGGGGAATTGATTTTGTAAAACCAAACGATGTAAAAGAAGGATTTGCTGTTCATGAATCATTCAAACAATATGGATTTAAAGATGGCGATAAAATAACAAAATTTAATGGCGTTGAGCCTTTAGATGTTACTGATGTAAACAAGCATTTATTTTTAAGAGACATTACTTCTTTAGAAGTTATTCACCAAGATGGAAATACAGAAACATTAAATATCCCCGAAGATATTGGGCAAATTATGTGGCAAAATGGTGTTATGAAGCCTTTTACTGCTATTATACTTCCAGTAATTGGTGAAGTTATAATTGACTCTCCAGCAGAAAAAGCAGGTTTAAAAAAGAACGATAAAATTATTTCTGTTAATAATACACCTATTACCTATTGGCATGAGTTTACGCAATTGGTTGTGACTTCTGAAAACGAAATTAATATTATTCTAGATAGAAATGGCATTACAGAAAGTATTTCACTTAATGCAGATGAAGATAAAAAAATTGGAGTTGTACCAAATAACTATGGCGCAATTGTACAACATAAAGACTATTCATTTTTAGAAAGTATTCCTGCAGGAAACTCTATTGCAATATGGCAATTAAAAGATTATATCACTCAATTTAAATACGTATTCACTAAAAAGGGCGCAACTAGCATTGGTGGTTTTATTGCAATTGGAAATATTTTTCCAGCAACTTGGAGCTGGCAAGCTTTCTGGAGCATTACGGCCTTTTTATCAATTATGCTTGGTTTTATGAATTTATTACCAATACCCGCATTAGATGGTGGTCACGTAATGTTTACTTTATATGAAATGATTACTGGAAGAAAACCAAATGACAAGTTTTTAGAATATGCTCAAATTACTGGATTTATTCTTTTAATAGCACTGCTTCTTTTAGCAAATGGGAATGATGTTGTAAAGTTGTTTTCGTAATTATAGTTTTTTTAGAAAAGCACAATTAGCTTATCTGTAACTATATAAACCTGAGTTAGGTATAATGATTTAGTAAAAAAAAGCTAATTGAATTGTATTTTTTGTTTTTGTTTAAAAATCAGTTATGAATTTTCTATGATTTGTAAATTAAAAGGAAGTAGGCGCTGCTAGACAAAAACCTATAAAGTATCTATTTGTTATATTTGGAATGATTAGTTCAAAATGATCAGACCACATAAATAACCATTTTAAATTAGTTTTTAGGCTTCTATATACTTTTTGCAATGGTTTAGAATATGAAAAGTTGCGGGTTTGAAACCGTAATTTTTCATTTTAATTTCGTTTATTCCTTTAAGTAGGACGGCTTATATTGTAATTTGAATTTATTCTGAAAGATTAAGTTGCCATGAAATACCATATTTATCTTCACACCATCCGAATTTTTTACCAAAGCCGTAATCCCCTGAGTCGTAGTTGTCCAGAGGGATCATTATCTGGCCTCCATTTGAAGAAAGTTTTTCGAATAAAGTTTGCATCTCATTTTCAGAGCTACATTCAACGAACAGTGATACCCCTGGTGTAAATGACCAAGCGTGATTAAAATTACTTTCGGAAACCATGTACTCTGTATCATTTAATGTAAATACTCCATATTTGATAAGTTCCGGTGTTCCTCCAGCCTCTCCTACTGAGTATTTTATTATGCTTTTAATTTCAGAATTTGGAAAGATAGAAGTGTAGAAATTTATCGCTTCTTCAGCCTTACCACATTGATTACCTACAAATGTTAGAAATGTTGTTGTTTTCATCTTTTTTTTAATTTTAGTTCAAACCCAAAAATGTCAATTAGATAATTAATTTGCTTCTCGAAAGTTGCTATTATTAATTAATGGCAGAATTGACAATTGTTAAGCTCTTTTTCGTAAAATGTTATTCGAGTGTTTTCTAGTATTACTGCCAACATTTTATATAATAACTTTTATACGTTTTTAATTTCTCTTTAAATACACGTACACTGGAAAATGATCGCTAAATCCACCTTGATACCATTTCCCTATATAAGTTCTAAAAGGGTTTCCCTTGTATTTTCCATTCCATTCTTTTAAAAAATGTTTATCAAAAACTTCGGCATATTTAAATGAATGCTTTTTTTCTTCAATATTAAAAAAGTTTTTTGAAAATATAATTTGATCGAATAGATGCCAGGTTTTTTGATGATTCAAAGTTCCATTTCCAGTATTAATTAAACGTTCCATTGGGTTATAAAATGTGTCATTTACAAGATGTTTTTTTACGCTTATATTTGAAGGATTATCATTAAAATCACCCATAATAATAATTTTAGCATTATCGCTTTCTGTAGTTATTTTTTCAACAATACTTACTACTAATTCAGCTGCTTTAATTCTTTTAGCTTCAGTTAAGTCTTCACCACTTCTTCTTGATGGCCAATGATTTACAAGTACGTAAACTAATTCACCATTTAAATTTCCTTTTACCAATAAAACATCTCTTGTATAATCTCTAACACCCCGTTTACCTTCTAAATAAAGTGGAAAAGTTTCAGAATGCAACAATTCAAACAATTCTTTTTTATACAGTAATGCTACATCAATGCCTCTTTCGTCAGGTGAGTCGTAATGGACAATTCCATAATTATGATTTTTTAGGTTTTTTGAAACTACTAAATCATTTAAAACAGATAGATTTTCAACTTCAACAACCCCCACAATTGCTGGCGCGTGAAATGATCTTTCAGTTCCTAATTGAGCAATAACATTACCTAATTTTCTTATTTTATTTTTATAACGATAATTGTTCCAATTCTTTTTCCCTTTCGGAGTAAAATCATCATCTAAAGTATTGGGGTCATTTTTAGTATCAAATAAATTTTCAAGATTATAAAAAGCAATGGTATACACTTGGCTAATTTTACCAGAAGATTTAAAATATGAAAACATAAATTATTTTTAATAATTCTTAAAATTACAAAATTAGAATTAAACATTGTATTTGTATCTTTGCAATATTAATTATGATAAGTTGATTTGAATAAATTCAACAACTAGCTGTTTGCAACATGATAGAAGAAAAAAAAGTCACATCTGAAGAAGCTGTTTTAATTGGAGTTGTTACACAACATCAAGATGAAGAGCAAGCACATGAATATTTAGAGGAATTAGAGTTTTTAACGCTAACCGCTGGAGGAATTGCCGTTAAACGATTTACTCAAAAATTAGAATCTCCACATCCAAAAACCTTTGTTGGTACTGGAAAATTAGAGGAAATAAGGCAATTTATGGAATCTAATAAAATTGAAACCGCCATATTTGATGACGAACTTTCTTCCTCTCAATTGCGTAATATTGAAAAAGTATTAGAATGTAAAGTGCTAGATAGAACGAATTTAATTTTAGATATTTTTGCTAAGAGAGCGCAAACAAGTTATGCACGTACTCAAGTAGAATTAGCACAATGCCAATATTTATTGCCAAGATTAACGCGCCTTTGGACACATTTAGAACGTCAAAAAGGAGGAATTGGTTTGCGTGGTCCTGGGGAAACAGAAATTGAAACTGATAGACGAATTATTAGAGATAAAATTGTTTTATTAAAAGCAAAATTAAAAATTATAGATAAACAAATGTCAGTGCAACGTAAAAACCGTGGTAAAATGGTACGTGTTGCTTTGGTAGGTTATACAAATGTTGGTAAATCTACTTTAATGAATGTAGTAAGCAAAAGTGATGTTTTTGCAGAAAATAAATTGTTTGCAACGTTAGATACCACAGTTAGAAAAGTGGTCATTAAAAACATTCCTTTTTTGTTAACAGATACAGTTGGGTTTATTAGAAAACTACCAACACAACTGGTTGAATCTTTTAAATCAACATTAGATGAGGTTCGTGAGGCTGATTTATTACTTCATATTGTAGATATTTCACATGCCAACTTTGAAGACCATATTGCTTCAGTAAATAAAATTTTAGATGAAATAAAAAGTGCAAATAAGCCAACAATTATGGTTTTTAATAAAATTGACGCCTACCAACATCAAACTATTGATGATGATGATTTAGTTACTGAAAAAACAAAAGAACATTACACATTAGCTGAGTGGGAAAAAACTTGGATGAACAAATTAGATAATAACTGTCTCTTTATTTCGGCTTTAAACAAAGAGAATATGGAAGAATTTAAAGAAAAGGTTTTTGAAGAAATAAAGAAAATTCATATTTCTCGTTTTCCATATAATGACTTTTTATACGAAGAATACACAGAGGAAAACTAACTTTCCTCTTCCGTTTTTTTATCATTAAAAAGCAAGCCAAACTTTTTCGCTCTTAATTCCCAATTTTTTCTGGCAAGCTGTTGTAAGTCAGCAACATTATCACTTTCGTCCATAATTTCTAAACCAAGAAGTGTTTCAATTACATCTTCCATGGTAACTAATCCACTTGTTGATCCGTATTCGTCCTGTCTCTTATACACATCT
>SDWL01000507.1 GCA_004195315.1 Lutibacter sp. | reverse complement strand
TCCCAGTCAACGTTGAAATTGTTTGTAAAATTGTTGTTCCATCGTTTGTAAGATTCCCAGTTAGAGTTGAACCATTTGCTAATGTTAAATTTGATCCTGAACTTACATCTGTTGTGGCTGTTGCATTTGCACCTAAAGTTAAAGTTCCATTTGTTACATTTAAGTTTGTAGCTGTAATTTCATTTGAAGTTAAAAGAACTGCACTTGAATTAACTATTCCAGTTCCTGTGATTACTCCTGTTGCTGTATCATTTAAGTTAAGTGTTCCAGTATTTGCAATAGTTCCAGCTAGTGTTGAACCTGATCCTAAGCTTAATGTTCCTGCATTTGTTAAGTTTCCAGTTACATTAAATGTATCTGTATTAAGTGTAGCTCCTGAACTTACATCAGTTGTTGTAGTATTTACATTTGCACCTAATGTTAAAGTTCCATTTGTTACATTTAAATCAGAAGCTGTAATTGCAGCTGTTGTTGTAAGAGCTGCAATTGAATTAACAGTTCCAGTTCCTGTGATTGTTCCTGTTGCTGTATCATTTAAGTTAAGAGTTCCAGAGTTTGCAATAGTTCCAGCTAGAGTTGAACCTGATCCTAAGCTTAATGTTCCTGCATTTGTTAAGTTTCCAGTTACATCATTTGTTTGAGTATTAAGTGTAGCTCCTAAACTTACATCAGTTGTTGTAGTATTTACATTTGCACCTAATGTTAAAGTTCCATTTGTTACATTTAAATCAGAGGCTGTAATTGCAGCTGTTGTTGTAAGAGCTGCAATTGAGTTAACAGTTCCAGTTCCTGTGATTTCTCCTGTTGCTGTATCATTTAAGTTAAGTGTTCCTGTATTTGCAATAGTTCCAGCTAGAGTTGAACCAGTTCCTAAGCTTAATGTTCCTGCATTTGTTAAGTTTCCAGTTACATTAAATGTATCTGTATTAAGTGTAGCTCCTGAACTTACATCTGTTGTTGTAGTATTTACATTTGCACCTAATGTTAAAGTTCCATTTGTTACATTTAAATCAGAGGCTGTAATTGAGTTTGTTGTTGTAAGAGCTGCACTTGAATTAACTATTCCAGTTCCTGTAATTACTCCTGTTGCTATATTATTTAAGTTAAGTGTTCCTGTATTTGCAATAGTTCCAGTTAGTGTTGATCCAGTTCCTAAAGTTACTATTCCATCATTTGTAAGGTTTCCAGTTACATCAAACGTATCTGTATTAAGTGTAGCTCCTGAAC
>SDWL01000506.1 GCA_004195315.1 Lutibacter sp. | reverse complement strand
TAATAATACCTAAAATAATTTGGATAGTAACTAGTAAAGATTTAATAATTAACCCTGACCAGAGGAGTTCACATTCAGAATCTATACCTACTATGGCAGGATTTTCGTTTTTTCTAGCCTTGGTGATACTCGTGTTTTTTTTAAAGAGTTGGGATACAGAATTTGTTAGTATTAATTTAGTTGCAGGGCTTACCATTATATTTGCCATAGGGTTAAAAGACGACTTGGTATTGGCATCTCCAAAGGCTAAATTAGTAGCTGAGGCTATAGCCATTCTATTTTTATTGTTTTGTAACTGCATGCAAGTACCATCATTAGATGGTTTTTTGGGTTTGTATAACATTCCAATGGCAATATCATTTGCTTTTATGGTAATTATGCTGTTAACTATTATTAATGCCTATAATTTAATAGATGGTATAGATGGTTTGGCGGCTATTGTAGGCATGGTTATATTTAGTATTTATGCCCTTATTTTTTATGATACGGCATTGTATTTCTATTTTTTATTATGTATTGGTTTAATAGGAATACTTGGAGCTTATTTGTTTTATAATTTTTCGGAATCAAATAAAATTTTTATGGGAGATACCGGCTCTTTAATTATAGGGTTTTGTATTGGGTTTTTTACGTTAAAATTTATGGCTATGGATGTTTCCTTGTTTAGCCATTTTACCTTTAATCCCGAAAATAAATTAATTGTGGTTGCTGCAATTTTATGCATTCCAATATTTGATTTACTTAGAGTTATGGGAGTTCGTTTGTTAAAAGGTCAAAGTCCATTTTATCCAGATAGAAATCACATACACCATGTATTATTAGATTCGGGACTATCACATACTAAAGCAGCATTATTACTTGGTTTTACAAATTACATGTTGGTTATTTTGTTAATCTACCTTTCTTCTCTTTTTAATAGTTTTCAAATGTTAGTTGTAATTGCGGTTGTTTTTGGATCGTTTTTATTAGTGTTTTTTAAACTAACGGAAAATATTAAAATAAAGAATGCTATTAAAATATTGGAGGTTGGAAAGTAATTAAAGGTCATCCTCAGCTTGACTGGGGGTCTCATGATTTGGAAAGCGATTAACAGATCTCGGATCAAGTCCGAGATGACGGAGAGAAGTGATGAGTTTTTAAGGCGTGCAATCTGTTGTTTTACAGTTTTAAACATGAGATTGCTTCATTTCATTCGCAATGACGTTGTTTAAATTGTAATTAAGAATTAAAG
>SDWL01000505.1 GCA_004195315.1 Lutibacter sp. | reverse complement strand
ATGTGTTTGATTTTATTTATAATAATTAAGTGATATAATACGAAAAGGTGATAACAATGAATGATTATTTAGTAAAAGCGTATGCTTTTGATGGAACAGTAAGATTATATACTGCTAAGACAACAGATTTAGTAGAAGAAGCAAGACAAAGACATGATCTTTGGCCAACTTCCGCAGCTGCATTAGGACGTTTATTAACGACTAGTGTAATTATGGGAGCAATGTACAAAGGTGATCAAGAATTAACTATCCGTATTGAAGCAGATGGACCGCTTGCTGGTATGGTTGCCACAACTAATACATTTGGTGAAGTAAGAGGGTATGTTGGTAATCCACATGTGTTTTTACAATACAATAGTGGTAAGTTAAATGTTGGACAAGCAGTTGGAAACGGCGTTATTCACGTGACAAAAGACCTGAAAGTCAGAAATATGTTCACATCAAGTGCGCAAATTCAAACTGGTGAGATAGCTGAAGATTTTGCTTATTACTTCACAGCTTCAGAACAAATACCTAGTGCTGTTGGATTAGGGGTTTTAGTAAATGAAGATAATACAGTGCAAGCAAGTGGAGGATTTATTCTACAAGTTATGCCTGGTTGTAAACCTGAAACATTAGATAAAATCGAAAAAGTCTTAAAAGAGATTCCACCAATGAGTGAACTAATCGCTAATGGTAGTACTCCCGAAGATATAGTTGAACTAATCACAAAAGGAAATTTTCAACTACTAGAAAAATTAGATTTAAATTACAAGTGTAATTGTCATAAAGAAAAATTTGAAAAAGGTTTAATCAGTTTAGGTGTTGATCAACTTCAAGAAATTAAAGAGGAAGACAAAAAAATTGATGTGACTTGCCAATTTTGTAATGAACACTATCATTTTGATGAAAATGAAATTGAATCAATTATCAATCAAATAAAAAAATAGGAGCAATTTGCTTCTTTTTTTTGTGAAAATACTAGAATTAAGAGATGTTTTTGGTTATTAAAGCCTAATTATAAATGTATAAATAGTGAATGCCTTTCCCACGCTCAGAGTGGCCATATACTGACTATATCTTTGTCATTCTCAATGTTTTATCAATGTTTCTATGTATAAAAATTACGTATAGCGAAGTGTCCAAGGCTCTAATATCATTATTTTAAGATCTTATAAAATCATCTTAACTGATAATATAATTTTCGATTTTACCCAATATTCAATAAAAAAACCGTTTCAAATTTGAAACG
>SDWL01000504.1 GCA_004195315.1 Lutibacter sp. | reverse complement strand
AGATGTGTATAAGAGACAGTATTAATTGTTGACCTTCTTTTTTGAAATTATGCTCAAAGTCTAAATTAAGTTCAAAAATTTCATCTTCAAAATTAACGGTATAAATTCTATCATTTATTGAAGTTAATAAATAACTATTGTCAAAAAAACTAGTTTTAGTAGATGTTATAATGTTGTTTTTTATACCAGAATAATTTAATGTTGTTGTTAAAAATGTATTCCTACTTAAATTAAATTCTGCCCCAAAAGCCATGTTTACAGCATTATCTTTACTATTTGCTTCAATATTTTCTTCTAAGAAAGCTGTTGTTAATTCATTTGAAAAATATTCATTTTCGTAGGATGCAATTTTTACAGGATTCCTGTGCAAATAACCAATAGATGTAAAAAAATTAACAAATTTAAATTTATTATTTAATGTAAGTAAACCACCATAATAATCTTTAAAACCACCTGAACCAGTGATAGATCCATTTAAACCTTCATCTTTTCCTTTCTTTAAGATTATATTTATAATGCCTAAAGAAGAAGCCTTATATTTAGCTCCTGGGTTTGTTATTACTTCAATTTTTTCAATATTACCAGAAGGCAAAGTGCTTAAAACCTCCATTTTAGTCATTGAAGATGTTTTGCCGTTTATCATTACAGTAACATTATTTTGACCTCTAAGTGTAATTACACCATCAGGATTTACTGAAACAGATGGTATATTATTTAGCAAATCAGTAGCAGTTCCACTAGAACCAAAAAGATCTTTACCAACATTATATACCAATTTATTAGACTTAATTTCTAAAGTTTTTTTCTCGGAAAGAATTTCTACTTCATTCAAATATTCTGTATCTAATTCTAATTCAATAGTTCCAATATTTATATCTCTTGAAACTGATAAAAAGTTTAATTCTTTTGTTTGAAAGGAAATAAACTCTACTGAAGCATTGTAAGCTCCTTTTTCAACTTCAATAGAAAATTCACCTTTTTTGTTTGCAATTCCACCACTTATTACTTTGTTGGAATCTATGTTTTTAAACACAATAGTTGCATCTTCTAAGTGTAATTTTGTTGAAGCATTTATTATTTTACCAGATATTGTATCTGTCTCTTATACACATCT
>SDWL01000102.1 GCA_004195315.1 Lutibacter sp. | reverse complement strand
AGATGTGTATAAGAGACAGCTACATGGAAGGTACTAAAGTAACCACAAAAGTGATGTTTGAAAATTGGGTAGCCCAATTTAGCGATGAACTTTACTCTTGGGCTTTTCATAAAACTTCTTCAAAAGAAACGGCTGAAGATTTAGTACAAGACACCTTTGTTTCAGCGTATCATAAAATAGATTCATTTCAAGGTAAAAGTCAACCAAAAACGTGGCTTTTTTCCATTTTAAACAATAAAATTATCGACTACTACAGAAAAAAATCAAAGCAATTTACTATTTCTGCAGATGATTATAATCAACAAATTAAAACAACAGACGGCTTTTTTGATGAACATGATAAATGGAAAAAAGAATCTGATTTAAATGAACAACATTGGTTAGATAATCCAGAGTTCAACTCCATACTTTTAGGTTGTATTAAAAATTTACCTGAAAATTGGCAGTTTATCATTCAATCTAAATATATCTTAGATAAGAAAAGTGTAGACATCTGTCAGGGACTTCAAATCACAATGTCTAATTATTGGCAAATAAGCCACAGAGCTAAGTTGCTATTAAAAAAATGTATAGAACTAAATTGGGTAAGCTGATGATAAAAATGATGAACATATTAATGCTTTCTTGTAAAAAAGCTACCGAATTAATTGAAAAAAGGTTGGTAACTAAATTATCCCCTGTAGAAAAAATTCAATTGAAAATGCATACTGCCATTTGTAGCCAATGTTCAACGTACGAAAATCAAAGTGATATTATTGAAAAATGCATCGCTGATATTCATCAACCAGATAAAGAACCTATGAAACTTTCTTCTGAAAGAAAGGAACAAATTCTAAAACAATTAGAAAAATAGAGCCTACCCTTATCGTAATTTTAGTTTCATTATAAATATTATTCGACTTTAAAAATATATTTAAAGCTCACTTTTTTGTTTAAAATTAACAATCGTATAGTTACAATCTATTTATGAAAAATTTATTTTTTGCAATAGTAGCCATTACGTGTATGTTTTTTGTAAATGCTCAACAAGGAACTATAAAAAATGTAAACTCAACCGAATTCAAAAAGTTAACTACAAAAAATGATAGCACTTTATTGGATGTTCATACACTTTACGAATTTGAAAGCGGACATTTAAAGGAGGCTGACCAATTAAATTATTATGCTTGGAGTTTTAAAAAAAATTTATTGTTATTGCCAAAAAACAAACCTATTTACATATACTGTAGAACTGGATATATAAGTAAACGAGCCGCCAAAATATTAATAAAAAACGGCTATAAAAATGTTTTTAACCTAGAAAACGGTATTAAAGAATGGGAACAAAACAATTATCCAACAGAAAAGGGTTCCTCAACTTCTTCAAATTAACTTTATAAATTCCTACGAACCAACCTCATAAACAAAAGGATTCAAGTAAAAAAATAAAAAAATAATTTTTTATTGTCAGGAACTAAATGTACTGTAGTCTATTCATTCAGTTAAAATAAAATAAACAAACTGAAAGATGTCAACAAGAAAGAAAATTTTTAAAATAGTACTTATAGTAATAGGAGTTGGAATTCTAATAGGAGGAAGTGTGGGATATTATATGTTCAACAAACCAGCTAGAGATGTTCAAAATACTAAAACTGACTTTAGCTTCAATGCAAGTGAACTAGTAAATGAATATTTAACCAATACTCAAAAAGCAAACCACAAATATTTAGATGAAGCAGGTAATTCTAAAGTACTTGAAATATCTGGTGTAGTTGCTAATATTTCTGAAGATTTCAACGGACAAAAGGTAATCCTATTAAAATCAGATAGCGATAAAGCAGGTGTAAGCTGTACTTTTACCCCTAAAACCAATGCCAATACACAAAATATTAAAATCGACGATCAAATTACCATTAAAGGTGTCATTCGCTCAGGCGCTTCTTTTGATGAAGATTTAGAAATGTACGAAAATGTAATTATAGAAAAAAGTGACATCGTGTCAAATAAATAAGTAAATAATAATAAATTAAAATGTTAATCATGAAAAAAACAACAATCTTTTCAATACTTGCAGTAGCAGTAATTTCGCTAACTTCATTTACAGCTTCAGCACAAAAATTAGTAAGTTCAACAACACATTTTAAATTCTTTTCTTCAACTCCTGCTGAAGACATTCAAGCCAATAATTATAAGGCAGTTGGTACTATTGAAACAACTACTGGAGATCTTGTGTTTTCAGTGCCAATGCAAAGTTTTGAATTTGAAAAAGCATTAATGCAAGAGCATTTTAATAGTAAAAAGTTCTTAGATACCAAAACAAACCCAAAAGCAAAACTAGTAGGGAAAATTACAGATCTTTCAAAAGTAGATTTCATAAATGACGGTTCTTATACTGTTGATTTAACGGGTAATTTAACCATTAATGGTGTAACAAATGCTATTAACGAAAAAGCAACTATTAAAGTAGCTGATGGAAAAGTATCTTTAATGTCTAAATTAAATGTGACTTTAAATGATTATCAAATAGCATTTAAAAAGGGGAAACCTTCAAAAAATATTGCAAAAACAGTTGAAGTAACGGTTCATGCAAATTATTAATAAACCCCATTAAATTCGTAAGGTAAAATTAGTTCGTATTCAATTCAAATGTTGAATCCCTAATTTTACCCTACGTACTAAATATAAAAATCAAAAGATGGTACATTTAAAATTAGAGAACATTCAAGTAGCTCAATTATCACAAGAAATATTTGACAAAACACAAAAAGGGTTAGGTTTTGTACCTAACATGTATAAAAGTATGGGAAACAATCCAGCTTTGTTAGATGCTTATACCTATTCTTACAATAGTTTTAGAGCCAATTCTGGTTTTAATTCAGTGGAGCAAGAAGTTGTTTTTCTATCAGTATCTTATGAAAATAACTGTGAATATTGTATGGCTGCACACAGTTTTGTTGGTGATATGATGACTAAAGTTCCAACGGAAGTAACAAATGCTATTAGAGATGGAAAACAAATTCCTGATGTGAAATTAGCTGCTTTATCAAAACTAACACGTTCCTTAACCGCTAATCGTGGAAATGTTTCTCAAGAGGAAATAAATGAATTTTTAGTTGTAGGTTATACAGAAGCACACGTTTTAGGTATTATTGCTGGCATTGCAGTAAAAACAATGAGTAATTATTCAAATCACAATACACATCCTGAAGTAGATACAGCATTTGCAGGACGTATTTGGAAAAAATAAATGTTTGTTTTAGATGTTAAAAAGCCAATAAAGAACTAGTTTCTTTGTTGGCTTTTTTAATTAAAAAATAATTTGGAAGAATAAAAAGGGTAACTTCTGTCAGGAAAAACACAAATCAATGTCTATTATCCAAGTAAAAAGGACTAAATTTTTATATTCAAACAATGATGTAACCATAACTTTAGATAATGAGTAGAATAAAAATAATACAACCAAAAGAAGCCACAGGAAGGTTAAAAGAAATCTATGCTGACATAACCCAAAAAAGAGGTCAGCTTGCTGAAGTTCATAAAATTCAAAGTTTACGACCTGAAAGTATTGTGAAGCATATTGATTTATATATGGAAATTATGTTCTCTAAATCAGAACTTTCAAGAGCTGAAAGAGAAATGATGGCAGTGATTACATCAATTTCAAACAAATGTTTTTATTGTCAAATCCACCATTCACAAGCATTGAATAATTATTGGAAAGATGATGGGAGAATAATAAAATTGAGAAAAAATTACTTTGAAGCACAGTTAAATGAAAGAGAAACGTTGCTTTGTTTATTTGCTGAAAATTTAACACTTAATCCAGGTAATTCTAAAGAGCCTAAAATAATTGATAATTTAAAAAAAGCTGGAATTTCAGACGCTGCTATTTTAGATGCCACTTTAGTAGTTGCCTATTTTAATTTTGTGAATAGAATGGTTCTGGCTTTAGGTGTTGAATTAGAAGAAGACGGCGGATTAGGCTATAAATATTAAATTATAAAAATAATGAAAACCTATTGTCAAGAAAATCTTAAAGAAATAAAAAAGTTACTGCTACAATTATCAAATGAACAATATATATATAATGCTCAATTATTATCTAATGCAACCATTGGACAACACGTTAGGCATATTGTTGAATTTTACCAAAGTGCTTTGGCTGGTTTAGATTCAAATAACATTAATTATGACAATCGGAAAAGAAATTTACTGATTGAAACAGATAAAGATGTTGCTATGGAAATAATGGACTCCATTTGCTCTAAATTGGCAATGGATATTGTAGATAAATCATGTACTTTAGAAGGAAATTTCTGTGCTGATGGAGGAAAGGAAACTCAAATTAAAACAAGCTTATTCAGAGAATTGGCATATTGTTTAGAGCATAGTATTCATCATCAAGCTTTAATAAAAGTAGGATTATTGGAACTAAAGAGCGCATCATATATTGATGAAACTTTTGGGTTAGCTCCTACGACTATAAGATATAAAAAAGTATGTGCACAGTAACATTTGTTCCGCTTAAAAATGGTTATGTTTTTACCTCAAATAGAGATAAAAAATAATTTATTAATACCATTTTTACACTTTAATATTCAAAAATAAACAAATTAACTATTTATGAAACCTAGAGAAGTTTTTATTACAGCAGCTATTGTTTTAATTTTATTAATTGCAGGAATTTCCACCTTTTGGAAACCTATTTTGTGGAGTTTACTATTTTTCCTACCTATAATTATGGTTGGTATTTTTGATATGATTCAAAAAAAACATACTATAAAAAATAATTTTCCAGTTATTGGGCATTTCAGGTATTTATTAGAAGCTTTTCGTCCTGAAATTCAACAATATTTTGTAGAAACAGATATTGAAGGAACTCCTGTAAACAGAATGTTTAGATCATTAATATATTCGAGAGCGAAAAATCAAAATGACACAACACCTTTTGGAACCAAATCGAATGTATACAAAGTTGGCTACGAGTGTATGACACATTCTATGTATCCGAAAAAACAAGATGAATTGGATCAAAACCCACGAATAATGATTGGAGGAAAAGATTGTAAGCAACCCTACAATTCAAGTATTTTAAATATTTCAGCAATGAGTTTTGGTGCTTTAAGTCAAAATGCGGTTTTAGCCTTAAATAAAGGAGCTAAATTAGGCGGTTTTGCGCATAATACAGGTGAAGGTGGTATTAGTCCATATCATTTGGAAGGTAGAGGTGATTTAATCTGGCAAGTTGGAACAGGGTATTTTGGTTGTAGAACAGCAGACGGAAATTTTTGCAAGGACACTTTTAAAAAGAATGTTTTGCAGGAAAATGTAAAAATGATTGAAATAAAACTTTCACAAGGAGCTAAACCAGGTCACGGTGGTATTTTACCAGCCGCAAAAAATACAGAGGAAATAGCAAAAATAAGAGATGTAAAACCTTTTACGGATGTGCATTCACCACCTTATCATAACGCTTTTAATGATGCTGAAGGGTTAATGTATTTTGTTCAGCAATTACGTGAACTTTCCAATGGTAAACCTGTTGGCTTTAAACTTTGTGTGGGAAGTAAAGAAGAATTTTTTGAAGTATGTGAAGCTATGCAAAAAACAAAAACCTCACCCGATTTTATTACTATTGATGGAGGTGAAGGTGGAACAGGAGCTGCACCTGTAGAATTTTCAAACTCATTAGGATTGCCTTTGAGAGAGGGTTTGTCGTTTGTAGTTGATACTCTAAAAAAGTACTCTTTAAAAAATGAAATAAAAGTAATTGCTTCAGGAAAAGTATTTTCCTCTTTTCATATGATTCGTTTAATGGCTTTAGGTGCAGACGGTATAAATAGTGCACGTGGAATGATGATGGCAATTGGCTGTATTCAGGCCTTGCAATGCAATACTAATAAATGTCCTGTTGGAGTTGCAACACAAAATAAAAGTTTAATGAAAGGGTTGGACGTAAACGAAAAATACATTCGTGTAGCTAATTATCACAAAAACATCATTCACAGTTTTGTGGAAATGTTGGCAGCTGCAGGTTTAACAGCATCAAATGAAATTCAACGGAAACACATTTTACATAGAACGGGAGCAAATAAATTAGTTTCATATCAAGAATTATATGCTGAAACCGTATAATTTTTAAAGTTGAACAAGGATATAAAAACATTTGGTGGTTAGTTTTGGGCAGCTTTAGGATGGGGTTATAATAAAAATATAACTTTTCAATGTCACGAATTCCAACCGCTCAAAAAATGACATTATTTTTTCAAATACGTTGAAAAGCAGTTTCCTTTTTAATGTATCTTTATTTATTTCACCGAAGAAATAATAATAATAATAATAATAATAATGATGGAAAAAGCACTTTATTTTATGCCAGATATTAGTGGATTTACAAAATTTGTGAATAACACTGAAATTGAGCACGGTATACACATTATTGCTGAATTGCTGGAATTGTTAATTGACAGCTCAATCATAAATTTAGAATTGGTTGAAATTGAGGGTGACGCATTATTTATGTTTACGTCCAAAATACCAAATTATGAGCAGGTTTTGGAGCAAACAACAGTTATGCTCAAAAATTTTCATAAGCAAACAAAAAGCTATGAAACGAAACGGATATGTAATTGTGGTTCATGTAGAACAACTACAAACCTAGAACTTAAATTTTTGGTTCATTATGGCAATTTGGCTTTTATAAAAGTGAAACATTTTGTAAAACCTTATGGAAGAGAAGTAATTAAGATTCATCGTTTATTAAAAAATGAAATACCAATTAATGAATATATTTTATTTACACTCAGATCCTAAAGTAGCTGCTAGCTATTTTTACGATAAGCACAAAGTTAAGATGATTCTTGAGTGTGCTCAAATGTTATGTACCGCACACATTGCTTTAGGCAACGAAGATGTACCATACAAAAAGTCGCACTTAAATCATCCTAGCTCTGTATGGGTAAGAGCAAACAACGAGAATTACCAATGGCTATACAATCACATGCTAGCATTAGGTGAAGAATACACAAAACGATATAAACGAACCCACTTAACAATTACAAAATGCCTGTCTCTTATACACATCT
>SDWL01000503.1 GCA_004195315.1 Lutibacter sp. | reverse complement strand
AGATGTGTATAAGAGACAGAGGTTGCAATGTCTAAACCATATTTGTTAATTAAAATCCACGACAATCTTAATTGAGCCTCATGATTAAATAATTCTGGGCTTAAAGTGCAATTTTCTACTTTTTCAAGTAGTTCTTTGTCGCATAATTCATTAGTTGTTTTCATAGCTGTAAATAATTTAGGGGTTGTTTATATAAAGATGTGAAATTTAGCAAAAGGTTGCGTTAAAAATTGAATGTTTTTAAAATAATTATGTCATTAAATTTAAAGTAAGATTTTCTATTTCAGATGTTTGTCTATTTTTTTGTTTTCCATTAGCCAATTATAAATATCATTTCCTTCATAAACTCTTCTCCAAGTATCATGTGACATGTCTTCATGAATTGTAAATCGGATGTTATGGTGTCCTAATTTCTCTAATTTATTTAATCCTTCATAAAAATATTTAACTGGAATAACATTATCTCTTCCACCAGCAAATTGCCAAACCGGAATTTTATATTTCGCAATTGAATCCATTAAAATGGGATGTCCCCAGCCAACAATAGGATTTATTGCTGCAAAGCGTTTAGGGTTTTTACTTGCAATATACCAAGTACCAAAACCACCATAACTAATACCACTTAAATAAACGCTATTTTTATCAGCATTATAATTTTGTAAAGTAGTATCTAACATTGCTATTATATCAGTTTCTACTCTATTCCAGCCAACTTCAGTATGTGATAATTTAGGAAGTGTATCAATTGGAATAGCACCAAACATTGGTTGCTTAATTACATAATCTTTCATTCTTTCAGGAACTCCATCTTCTAATCGTTTTGGAATCCAATCAATGGTGCGATTATCAATATAACCTAAACCAAGCTTATCTTGGTTAAACATATGTAATTGAGGAACAATTATAATAAAAGGTAAATCGCGTTTTTGAATCCAAGCTTCATATAAAGGTCCGTGAATTAAAACATAATCTAATTCGTGGTTACCATTTCCACGTTCTCCATTTCCATGTAAAAATAGCAATACAGGCCATTTTTTTGATTCATTATTGTTATAACCTTTAGGAAGATATACAAAGTATTCTCTATTTGTTGAATCAATTAAACTTGTATATGGAATTCGTAATAACTTTTCTTCAGAAATTTCAGCTTCTTTATGAACGCATGAAGCTGTCTCTTATACACATCT
>SDWL01000502.1 GCA_004195315.1 Lutibacter sp. | reverse complement strand
AGATGTGTATAAGAGACAGATCAACAACAAGTAGGCAATTTTGTAGGCAACTGGCTTGGTTATGAAATGCTTGAAAGCAACCGGTTTAATAATATTGATTACATTATTCCTGTTCCTCTTCATCGTAAAAAATTAAGGTCAAGAGGTTATAATCAGGTTACTACTTTTGGTGAAAGTTTAGCTGAGAAACTTAATATTTCTTACAATTCAACTTTTTTACTTAAAATTTCTTCAACAAAAACACAAACCAAAAAAATACGTTTAGATAGATGGGCAAATGTTCAAGAATTATTTTTTGTACAAAATAAATTCATTTTAGAAAATAAACATATTTTACTAATTGATGATATTATAACAACCGGAGCAACCCTTGAAGCTTGCTGCAAATCTTTTGCCAATATTAAAGGGTTAAAAATAAGTATTGCTTGTATGGCCTACACCAAATAAAAATAATTAATACAATGTAAAATAACCAAGTCGGTTTTTAAATAAATTAATTGTTATTTTGCATAAATATATTCTCATACAAATGAATTATAGAGTTTTTAAAATTATTTTAGTATTTACCTTAGGAGTATTAATAACTAATTGTGCAAAAAGAGGAACACCAACTGGTGGTTTAAAAGATAGTATTGCTCCAATATTAGTGAGCGCTAATCCAAATAATAATAGCATTAACTTTAAAGGAAAAAAAATTAAAATATATTTTGATGAATACATTAAACTGAAAAATGTAAACAAACAATTAGTTATTTCTCCTCCTCCAAAAAATGAACCAATAATAATGCCTGTTGGTACAGCAAGTAAATTAATTTCTATTGAAATTTTAGACACTTTAGACCTAAATACCACCTATGCATTTAATTTTGGGAATAGCGTTGTTGATAATAATGAAGAAAATGAATTAGGAAATTTTAAATATGTTTTTTCAACAGGAACTTTTATTGATTCTTTAGAATTAGCGGGTGAAGTTACAGACCCTATTGTGAAAAAATCAGAAAAAAATCTTGATGTGATGCTTTATGAATATAATGAATCTTATACTGATTCAATTATTTTTAAAGAAAAACCACGATACATATCTAACACTTTAGATAGTACACTATTTGAAATTACAAACTTGCGTGCTGGTAAATATTTACTTATTGCTGTCTCTTATACACATCT
>SDWL01000101.1 GCA_004195315.1 Lutibacter sp. | reverse complement strand
ATTTAAAAGCGATTAAGAGAGAGTACTTGTTTCTTAATCGCTTTTAAATTAAATCTGAAATAGATATACCTTTTTCAGTAGCCTCATATTTATTGAACCTTTTTTTAATTTTATTTTAAAGAAACTATAAAGTCAACCAACTTGGCTGCTAAATTTGCTGTTAAATTATCTCTATCTAATGTAGGGTTTAATTCTGCAATATCGCAAGAAATCACTTTGTTGCTAGCAAATAAAAAGCGTAACATTTTAAATACAAAATATGGTGTAAAACCTAGTGGAGATGGAGCGCTAACACCGGGTGCATAAGCTGATGAAAAACCATCCAAATCAATTGTGATATATAAATAATCATTATTAGCAATAAATGGAATCAATTTTTCTTGAATAGCTAACATTTCTGAAGCTGATGACTCACAATCAAAATTGATTACATATTCTACATTTTCATTTTTTGCAATATTAAATAATTCCTTGGTATTTGATTGTTGTTGAATTCCAATAGCAAAATAATCTACCGTTTCACCAGTCTTTTTTAAATCAGTAATAATTTGATTAATTGGAGTTCCAGAATTACTTTTTCGCTCAACTGGTCTTAAATCGAAATGAGCGTCAAAATTTATAATTCCAACTTTATTTTTTTCTGAATTTTTTAAAGCTTTTTTAATTCCCATATAATGGCTATAAGCCATATCGTGTCCACCACCAATTGCAATTGGAAACACTTTTTTAGAGATTAATTTACTAATTATTTGAGAAAACCCTTGTTGACAAGACTCCATATCTTCTTCAATGCAAATTACATCTCCAAAATCTGCTATTCGAGTTTGTTCAAAATGAATAGGAAGTTTAGCAAGACGCTCTCTTATAACTCTTGGTCCTTGTTCAGCTCCAACTCGTCCTAGGTTTCTTCGAACTCCTTCATCGCAAACATAGCCTAAAATAGCAACGTCGATTTTTGTGTTTTCATTTAATTCATCAATATCCAACAATTCAATTTCCTGATACCAGTATTGTTTACCAATATCAGGATTTGATTTTCTACCAGTCCAATATATTCTTTGACCTGGATGATAGTCCGCTTCTAATAATTTCAAAATTTAAAATAAATCTTTTAAAAGATTATCATCTACTAAGTTAGGTATTGTAACTTTTAAACTTGGAGTACGTTCCATTTCACGTTTAATAGCAAATAACGCTTCATCATTTCTAGCCCAGCTACGTCGTGCAATTCCGTTGTTTACATCATAGAAAAGCATACTTTTTAAACGTTCTTCAGCTTCTGGAGTTCCATCTAATAACATTCCAAAACCACCATTAATAACTTCTCCCCAGCCTACGCCACCACCATTGTGGATGGAAACCCAGGTAGCACCTCTAAAACTATCTCCAATTACATTGTGAATTGCCATATCTGCTGTGAATTTGCTACCATCATAAATGTTAGAAGTTTCTCTATATGGTGAATCTGTTCCACTTACATCATGGTGATCTCTACCAATAACTACTGGCCCAATTTTTCCTTCAGCAATAGCATTGTTAAATGCTTCAGCAATTTTAGAACGACCTTCGGCATCAGCATATAAAATACGTGCTTGAGAACCAACTACCATTTTATTCTTTTTGGCATCTTTTATCCAAGTAATATTGTCTTGCATTTGCAATTGAATTTCTTCCGGAGAATTTTCCATAATTCCTTGAAGAACTTGCATTGCAATTTCATCTGTTTTATCTAAATCTTCTGGTTTACCTGAAGTACAAACCCAACGGAAAGGTCCAAATCCATAGTCAAAACACATAGGTCCCAAAATATCTTGAACATATGAAGAATACTTAAAATCTATATTGTTTTCAGCCATAACATCAGCTCCTGCCCGTGAAGCTTCTAATAAAAATGCATTTCCATAGTCGAAAAAGTAAGTTCCTTTTGCAGTGTGGTTATTTATTGAAGCCGCATGACGACGTAGTGAAGATTGAACTTTTTCTTTAAATAAAGCTGGTTCTTCACTTATTAAACGGTTGGCTTCTTCATAAGAAACATCAACAGGGTAGTAACCTCCAGTCCAAGGTATATGCAATGAAGTTTGATCTGATCCTACGTGAATATATATATCTTCTTTGTCAAAACGTTCCCAAACATCAACAACATTTCCTATAAAAGCAATTGAAACTATTTCATTTGAATCTTTAGCTTGTTTTACATGTGATACCAATTCATCCATTGAATCAATAAGTATATCAACCCAACCTTGTTCAAAACGTTTTGTAGCTGCTTTTGGATTTACTTCAGCACAAATAGTAATACAACCAGCTATATTTCCTGCTTTTGGTTGTGCACCACTCATTCCTCCTAAACCGGCTGTTAAGAATATTTTTCCAGCAGATGTTTCATCCTTTTTAAGAATTTTTCTAAAAGCATTCATTAAGGTAATTGTAGTACCGTGAACAATTCCTTGAGGCCCAATATACATAAATGAACCAGCTGTCATTTGTCCATATTGAGTAACACCTAAAGCATTAAATTTTTCCCAGTCATCTGGTTGAGAATAATTGGGAACCATCATACCATTTGTAACAATTACTCTTGGTGCACCTTTGGAAGAAGGGAATAATCCCATTGGATGTCCAGAGTACATATGCAACGTTTGCTCATCAGTCATTGTAGACAAATATTGCAATGTAACTAAATACTGTGCCCAGTTTTGAAATACTGCACCATTTCCACCATAAGTAATAAGTTCTTCAGGGTGTTGTGCTACTGCAGGATCCAAGTTATTTTGCATCATAACCATAATGGCAGCTGCTTGTATCGATTTTGCGGGATAATCACTAATTGGTCTAGCAAATATTTTATATGTTGGCTTAAACCTGTACATATAAATACGGCCAAAATCTTTAAGTTCTTGGACGAATTCAACAGCTAAAGTTTCGTGCCATTTTTTAGGGAAATAACGAAGCGCATTTCTAATTGCTAATTCTTTTTCTTCAATTGATAAAACATCTTTTCTTTTAGGAGCTCTATTTGCATCCTTTGGATATTCTCTTTTAGCAGGTAATTCTGCTGGTATACCTTGTAGTATTTGTTCTTGAAATGTCATATCCGTATATTTATCTTACTATAAAAGATTGATTTTTCACTAAGTCGATCATATTATTAATATCATCCTTTAATACTCTGTCTTCTTCTAATTTATCTACTTTATTTCTAATTATT
The DNA here is from genome assembly GCA_004195315.1 of Lutibacter sp. GTDB lineage: Bacteria > Bacteroidota > Bacteroidia > Flavobacteriales > Flavobacteriaceae > Lutibacter. The sequence goes on along the minus strand of SDWL01000101.1, from coordinate 3,932 downwards.
TTGAAGTTTTCTTCAATAATATTTGAGAATTTATTTGGTCTTCTAAACTCCATAGCCTGTGCCGCATACATTAGCTCAATAGCTAATATTTTTTCTAAATTCCCTAATATTTGATTGAATTTACGACCAGAAATACTACCCATAGAAACGTGATCTTCTTGTCCTAATGATGTTGGAATACTATCGGCAGAAGGAGGGAAGCACAATGATTTGTTTTCTGTAACTAGAGCTGCTGTTGTATATTGTGGAATCATAAAACCAGAGTTTAATCCACCAGCTTCTGTTAATAATCTTGGTAATCCAAATTTACCTTCAATTAACAAATAACTTCTTCTATCAGAAATATTTCCTAATTCTGAAGATGCTATTGACCCGTAATCTAGTGCCATTGCTAAAGGTTGTCCGTGGAAATTTCCACCTGAAATTGCTTCAGTTTCACTTAATACAATTGGATTGTCTGTAACTGAATTCATTTCAATTTCTGCCAATTCATTTAAATGATAGTAAGCATTTCTTGATGCTCCGTGAACTTGAGGCATACAGCGCATAGAATAGGGATCCTGTACACGAACACAAGTTTCATGAGAAGTAATGTTTTCAGAACCTTTAAGAAGCATTCTCATACGTTCTGCTACTTTTAAATTTCCTTTGAAAGGACGAATTTTATGTAAAGCTTCTTTAAATGGAGAAGCACTTCCTTGGTACCCTTCTAAGCTCATTGCACCAGTAACATCGGCTAAATCTAGCAAGTATTCCATTTTCTTTAAGCCAATGATAGTGTGCGCTAAAATAAATTGTGTTCCGTTTATTAAAGCCAATCCTTCTTTCGCTTCCAACTGAAAATGTTGAAGACCATTATTTTTTAATACTTCTTTTGCAGGAACAATTTTATCTTCTACCCAAAATTCACCTTCACCAAGTAATGGTAAAAATAAATGTGATAATGGGGCTAAATCTCCTGAAGCTCCTACTGAACCTTGCTCAGGAACAACTGGTAATAAATTATTTTCTATAAATAATAAAATGCGTTCAATTACTTCTAACCTTATACCAGAAAAACCTTGGCACAAAGCATGTACTTTACAAATCATCATTATTTTTGATAATTCTCTGTCTATTGGATTACCAACACCTACTGCGTGCGTAATAATTAAATTTTCTTGCAGTTTACTAGTTTCATCTGGTGTGATTTGAACATCACATAAAGGTCCGAATCCGGTATTAATTCCATAAACAGCTTTGTCTGAACTAGCCATTTTTTCTACCTTTCTTCTGCACTCATTTACTTTTTCTATGGCTTCTTCGGTCACAATTGCTTTTAAAGAACCATTTGATATGTTTATAACTTTGTCAACAGTAAGTTGATCTATTCCGTATTTAAATGTCATTTTTTTTAGAATCATTGATTTGTAGCAAAGTTATTCTTATTTTTGATAACTAATAAGACTAAGTTTATAAGTAATTGATAACTATGAGTAATCAAACAGAAATTAGACATTTGAAATATTTTTTAGCAGTTGCTGAAGATTTACACTTTAGAAAAGCAGCTGAACGATTGTATATTTCTCAACCTGGGTTAAGTAGACAAATAAAACAAATGGAGGAGGATTTGGGTATTACTTTGTTTGAAAGACACAATAGAAAAGTTAAACTAACTAAAACAGGAGAGTATTTAAAAAATGAAATTTCTATTAATTTAAAAAAGCTAGATCATATTTTTGAGCATGCTAAATTATTACATAATGGAAAATTTGGAAATCTGAAATTGGGTTATGTAGGTTCTGCAATGCAGCAAATAATCCCTAATTTATTACTAAACTTTAGAAATGAATATCCTGATGTACTTTTTAGTTTAACTGAAATGGATAATGATAAACAAATTGAAGGTTTGTTAACTCAAGATATTGATCTAGGTTTTGTTAGATTGGAAAGAGTACCTAGAAGTGTTGAGATTTTACCAGTTTTAAACGAGCCTTTTTGTTTGGTTTTACCTAAAAATCATCCAATAGATAGTTCATCTTTTAAAAGCCTGATTCAATTTAAAGATGAAGCTTTTATTTTGTTTGATTCAAAATACAGTGCTTCATATTATGAAAAAGTAATGCAAATTTTTGATGATAGTGGTTTTGTTCCGTTAGTATCTCACAATACAATTCACGCAAGTTCTATTTATAAATTGGTTGAAAATAACTTTGGAATATCTATCGTGCCTAAATCTTTGCAGCTTAAAAATGATAAAAATATTAAGTTTATTGAATTAGATATGATCCCACAGCGAACTGTTTTGTCCGTTATTTGGGATAAAAGTAATAGGAATCCAATGTTAATTAATATTCTAAGTTTACTTAAGGGAATTGATAATTAAAATTTAATCCCACCAAACAACAAAAAATTTTTCAAGCTCACCTTTTGGATGTTTAATCCAACACAAAGGAGAAGTATTATTTTTGATAATAGGATCAAGTTTTGTTAAAAATTGCTCAAAATTTATCCAAGATGTTTGTGTTTGAACTTCTTGCAACCAATTAACTTTTGAAGGGATATAAAACTTGCTTTTTTTAAATTGATCCAACTCGGTATGCCTTACATAAAAACCAACAATACATTCTTTATTAACCAATGTATATGTCTCTAATTTAAAGTTAAAAGGTAAAAAAAGTTGAGCCTTATAATATACTTGTTGAAAAATGTTTGCTCCAATTAAATTTAAATCTTTTAAAAGTTTTTTTGTTTGAGGTTTAAAAAGAAGTGGGAACTGTTTCTCCTTTAATTTTGTTAACTTTTTAAATAAATTGTCATTTCGGTTTGGACCTATCCAATGAATTAATTCCGAAGAACCCCTTGAGTAGTCGTACAAGTAAAATTTGTAAACGATTTCTATATGTATTGGTTGATTATCTTTCTCAACAATACAATCAATTTCACCTAAAGTTGTTTTATTATTTTGGATTTGATAGTTTTCAGAAAGAATTTTAAACCCATCGTGTTGCTTCAGTAAATGGCTGACAAAACGTTCTACTCGTTTTCCTAAGCGTAATTTTTTTTCTAAAGACTCATTAAAAGGAGTAACATCTATTTTGGGTAGATCAAGTTGTTTTAACCCAAAGATAATATCAGATTTCCAAAGTTGAGGTGTTTTTAGAAACCCTTGATACTGCAATTGTATGTCTTTCGTATTTAAATCCAATAGTTAAATTTAAATGATACTTTTTAATACACTTTGTAAACGGGCAATTTTAAATGAGCCGTTTCATAATATGGTGAATTTTTATAAATAAAATCTAACTGTGCTCTAGTGTTTGATAAAAACTCTTTATCAGATTTTAGTTTAGAGTCATATTCTTTTTTTACTTCTGGGTTATCTTTTAGTAATTGCTCTGCAATATCTTCAAAAACATAGCCTGAATAGTATTCTTTTTGATGCAAAATTGAATCGAAAAAATTCCAATTAAAAAAGGAATCAGTTGCAGATACTTCTAATGTTTCCATTATATAACGAGCGCCCTTTTGATTTATTGGGATATAAATATCACCTTTTTTGAATTTTATATTTTTTGATGTTGAGTTTATAGACGTGTTATAGTGTAAATAATGGCCCTCGTAAGGCGTGTTTTTAGTTTTAAAATCTTTAATATGTTGCTCTTCCGCAATTATTAAAGAATCATTTTTTAGTACTGAAAATTCAATATTATTATCTTTTAAAAGATTTAAAACTTTCCACCAACCTTGTTTTAAAATATATGCTTTTGGAATAATAATTTCTGCAATTGAGTTAAATTTATTAAAGTATTTTACTGGTTTACTAAATGGCTTGTATCTGTCATAAAACAATCGTTTGCCATTGGTTACTTTACTGTCAATAAAACTTCCTTCAAATCCTTTAAATTGAATTGTTGTAAATGCATTTTTATTTCTGTCTCTTATACACATCT
>SDWL01000501.1 GCA_004195315.1 Lutibacter sp. | reverse complement strand
AAAAATAAGGGCATAAATACTAAATATAACCATGCCTACAATAGCCGCCAAACCATCAATACCATCAATTAAATTATAAGCATTTATAATGGTTAACAGCATAATTACCATAAAAACAACCGATACTGCCATAGGAAGGTTATACAAACCCAAAAAACCATCTAATGATATTACTTGCATGCAGTTACAGAACAATAAAAATAGAATAGCAATAGCTTCAGCTATTAATTTAGCTTTTGGAGAAGCCAATACCAAATCGTCTTTTAAACCTACCGAAAATATAATGGTAAGACCTGCAACTAAATTAATACCTACCAATTCTGTATCCCAACTCTTTAAAAAAAATACCAGCATAACTAAAGTTAAAAAAAACGAAAAACCGGCCATGGTAGGAGTTGAAACTACATGTGAGCTTCTAACATCTGGGCGATCTATTAAATCTCTACTATACACTATCCAAATTATTCTAGGTATTATTAAATACACCAACATAAAGGAACCCAACAGTGTTAGAAAACTGACAATAAATATGTTTGATGTAATTTCTTGCAGCATTTTTAAATTTTATTAAAATCAATTAAAATGTAATATTAGTTCAGTTTTTCTTTTAACAAATCCCATAAAAATATAGGTGTAGAAACAAAGTTTCGTTTCCACAAACGTTTAGGCTCTTTAACTAATCTAGGAAACCACTCCAGCCCTATTTTTATCCAAAATGGACTTGACCGTTTTACAGTACCCGCATAAAAATCAAATACCGCCCCTATGGATACTATTACATTCGCTTCAATTTGTTCTTTATTGGTAAACACCCATTTTTCTTGTTTAGGAGCTGTCATACCGACAAACAAATAATCTGGTTTAAAATCATTCACTGCATTAATCATAGCATTAGAATCTTCTTCAGAAAATATTGATTTGAAAGGTGGTGAATAACTTGCAACCTGTATGTTTGGAAATTCATTTGCAATTCTTTTTTCTATTAATTGCAAGGTGTTTTCTGACGCACCTAAATAAAATACTTTTTGGCTTTTTAAATTGGCTTGCTCCAATAAATACTGGTGAATATCTGTCCCAGCAATTTTATTTATTTTTTTGCCTATAAGTATCTTTGTTGCTAACACAATACCTGAACCATCTGGCAATAATACATCACTACTTAATAATGCTTCGGCAAATAGGTTATCTTTTTTTGCTTCACAATAAGAATGAGGATTGATGGTATTTATAATAAAGACCCAATGAAATTTGATG
>SDWL01000500.1 GCA_004195315.1 Lutibacter sp. | reverse complement strand
AAATTACAGTACTAATTTTGTGGTTTTCTTTTGTTGTTTCAACTGTTAATGCCCAAGAAATTATGCGTTCAACTTTGGGCTCTTCTGGATCTTCAACAACAATAATAATCAACTCTAAAACATATGTTGTACAACAAAGTATTGGTCAGGGAAGCGTTATAGGGAAATTTCAGTCAAACGGTATCATTGCAAGGCAAGGATTTATACAACCTCCATCAATTTCAAGTAAAGTAATACCTGAAGAAACAAATCTTGAAGCAGTTATTTATCCAAATCCTGTTAATAATCTAGTAAATATATCTTTTAATGAGCCTGTTAAAGAGCCTGTGTCTATTCGAATTTTTGATATGTTGGGTAGAAGTGTATTTACTAAAGAATTTAATGCAGTCCAACAATTAAGCGTTGATCTTAGTTTTTTAGCAAGCGCACAATATATATTTCTTATAAATACAGGGCAAAAACAATTTAAAACAAATCTTATAAAACAATAAATCATGAAAAAAATTACGTTACTATTTTTCCTTTTTGTAGGAATCAACTCTTTTAGTCAACAACTCTACATTGAAGCAGGTAAAACAATGTCATCATTTGAATATAAAAATTCCGAAGGTAACAGTCTTGATAATTTACACGCTACTTCACAAAGTTTTATGACAATGGGATATAGAAATCAAATTTTCACCAAAAATTTATATGGCTCATTAGGAACAAGTTATGCTGGATATGGGGCAATTGGAAGTGATGATACTGTAGGGAATTTTTTTGAATGGAACATGAACTACTTGGAATTTAATGTAGGGTTAGATTATGAATTATTTACAGCAAATAAGTTTAAGTTTTATTTAAAAGGTACTGCTTCTATTGAGTTGATGTTGCAAGGAACACAAACACTTAATAATATGGTTATTGATTTGAAAAATAACGATGATTTTGATAAAACTCTTTTTGATTTTAGAGGAGGATTTGGTGCTTCACATGCAATTTCAGATCAATTATCATTTTATGTACAATTTATGTATGGAAGAAGTTTAAAACTAAAAGATGGCACCGCAAATACAGATGATCAGGAAGAATTAAGGCTTGTTAGTAAAAATGTAAGTTTTGGACTTTTAATTAATTTGCCAAAAAAGAAATAAGTACAGGTAAATTTCAAGTAAACTACTAGTGAAATCTATTAATTGAATAAAATATAAGATATGAAAAAACTAATATTATTTATACTGGTGTTGTTTTCAACAAATATTTTAACAGCAC